>NZ_JBEXMX010000129.1:0-8591 GCF_040610755.1 Gordonia sp. NPDC003585
ACGACCGTGTGGTCACCGTGCGCGCCGAGATCTCGCGGCTGCGCAAGCATCTCGGCGGCCTGATCGCCGCCAACCCGTACCGGTTCGCGGACGGGGTGCGCGTCGAGGTGCGTTGAGCTATCCCGTTGTCGGCACCTCTGAACGGGACGGCCCGAGCATGATCGCCGACGCGACGAGGAAGCAGAGGGCGCCGACCAGGGTGGCGCTGGTTGCGAGCACTGCGTCGACGGTGACGCCATAAGGCGTCACGAATGCCGCGACGGCCGACACTCCGAACGCGATACAGCCGGCCAGGTTGATCATGATCGACCACCACTCGCGGACACGGGGTGCCCACAGCCGGTGTGGTCCGCGGTATCCGACCACTGCGCACACACCGCTGGCGAGGAACAACACCGAACCGCCTGCGTCCGGGGTCCAGACCCGGCGTTGGATCTCGGTGACGGTGTCGGCGGTGAGTGCGAACGTCGTGCTGACGTTGAACGCCAGGGTGCCCACGAATTGGGTTGCCGCAGTGAGCCAATCGACCCGCAGTGTCGGCCGGCCATCGGGCCCGTCGGTGCTGCGCGGACCACTCAGATGCAGCTGGATGAAGCCGCCGGTTGTGAAGAACCAGGCACCGACGAAATAGCAGATGTTGATCGCGTCGACGCCGAGCGTCTCACCGAGTTTCGGCACCGAGCCCAGAGCGAACAGCGCGGAACCGATGATGAAAGCCCAGCACTGATGCGTCGGTGTCGGTGACCAGATTCGTTCGGTGGTTGGCTCGGCCACGACTCGGACCCCCCTCGCTTCGCTAGATTCAAGGACATGTTCTCTCATGTCGACGGATACCTTCGCCACATCATGGCCGATTGCACCGGCAAACGGTCGGGCAATGTCGCCGATTACATCCCGGAGCTCGCCGCCGTCGACCCGGACGGGTACGGGCTGTCGCTGTGCGTCCACGACGGGCACATGTATTCGCACGGCGACTCGTCGGTGGAATTCACCATCCAATCCATCTCCAAACCCCTCACCTATGCGATGGCGATCAGCCGGCTGGGCAACGCGATGGTGGACGAGAAGATCGGTGTCGAGCCGTCAGGCGAGGCGTTCAACGAGATCAGCGTCGACGACCGGCGCCGTCCGAAGAACCCGATGATCAACGCGGGCGCGATCCTTGCCGCATCGCTGCTGCTCCCTCCGGTGACCGAGATCGACGAGGCGACGGTGACCAAGGTGTTCGGCGAGGTGCTCGACTTCTACTCGGCGTGCGCGGGCCGTCGGCTCACGCTGGACGAGGCCGTCTACGCATCCGAGAAGGCGACCGGGTCGCGCAACCGCGCGATCGGATACATGCTGGACAGCTTCGGTGCCCTCGACACGAATCCGGATGCGGCACTGGATCTTTACTACCGGCAGTGCTCGATCCGGGTCACCACCGACGACCTGGCCGCGATCGGGTCGACCATCGCCAACGGCGGACTGAACCCGCGGACCGGGCGGATGGTCTTCAACCAGGAGGTCGCCCAGCGGTTGTTGAGCGTGATGACGACCTGCGGGATGTACGACGGCGCGGGCGATTGGGTGACCGGTGTCGGCCTGCCCGCGAAGAGCGGGGTCGGCGGCGGCATTCTCGCGGTGCTGCCCGGCCAGCTGGGTATCGGTGTGTACTCGCCTCGGCTCGACGAGCACGGCAACAGTGTGCGCGGGGTCGAGACCTGTCGGCACCTGTCGACGGACCTGGGCCTGCACATGTTCAACGTCACGCGCGAGAGCCGTGTGACGATCCGCTCGGTCTACGATCTCGACGGTGTCGAGGTCAGTGGGGACTGGACCGAGCGGGAGCGTGGCTTCCTGCGTACCTGCCGCGATCGCGTTCGGGTCTATGAACTCCAGGGCGATCTGACCTTCGCGGGCGCGGAAAGCGCGCTGCGACGTCTGGAAACGGACATGGACGATCTCAGTGTCGCCATCGTGGAGATCTCGCGGATCGGCGTGATCGATCCGGTTGCCCGCACGATGCTGCTCAGTGCGAAACGGACGCTCGACGAACGCGGCCGGAAAGCCATGCTGGTCGACCCCGACAACGTGGTGCGCACCAGCGTCAAGCGGCATCGCAACGACGCGATTGCTCCCAATCTGAATGTCCCCGAGGATCTTCTGGGGTTCGATCCCACGCTGCCCCACGTGCATTCGACGATGGACGAGGCGATCGAGGACGCCGAGGCGTTTCTGCTCAAACAGCAATCCGACGCCTGATCGGTCGCCACATCGCTCCGGGCTAAGGTGACCACCATGCGTCTCGTCATCGCCGAGTGTCAGGTCGACTACGTCGGCAGGCTGACCGCCCACCTACCGATGGCCCGGCGGCTGCTGCTGATCAAGGCCGACGGTTCGGTGAGCGTGCATGCCGACGACCGCGCCTTCAAGCCGCTGAACTGGATGAGCCCGCCGTGTTGGCTCACCGAGGCGCCGATCCCGGACGGCGTGCAAGCCGCGCACTACTGGGTCGTGACGAACAAGGCCGGCGAGGAGCTGCGGATCACCATCGCGTCGATCGAGCACGACTCCGAGCATGAACTCGGCATCGATCCCGGCCTGGTGAAGGATGGCGTGGAGGCCCACTTGCAGGAGTTGCTTGCCGAGCACGTCGAGACCCTCGGCACCGGGCACACGCTGGTCCGACGCGAGTACATGACGGCGATCGGGCCGGTCGATCTGCTCTGCCGCGACGCCGACGGCCAGACCGTCGCGGTCGAGATCAAACGTCGCGGCGAGATCGATGGCGTCGAGCAGCTCACCCGATACCTCGAACTGCTCAATCGGGATCCGCTCCTCGCGCCGGTGCACGGGGTGTTTGCCGCACAGCAGATCAAACCGCAGGCACGAACGCTCGCCGAGGATCGCGGAATTCGTTGCCTGGTACTCGATTACGACGCACTTCGAGGTGCCGAGAGCACCGAGTTCCGGTTGTTCTAGGCGGTGCCTCGGGCACCTCAGGGAGCTGAGGTGGCTCTCGACAGGTGCTCGTCGAGCAGCTTGCGATCGTCTTCGTCGGAGCGTGCGTTGTAGTCGACGTCGTCGGGCCGCACCAGTAGTTCGGGCAGGTCGGCGACGCGGTTGCGCAGGCGGTCGAGGCTCTCCGCGACGTCCTGTCGCGAGCGGTCGGCCTGCGCGGCCAGTTCGCGAGAGCGTGCAAGCCGAGAGGTGGCGATGTCCAGGGCCGTCTGTTTGATCTGCGCGGCCTCGTCGTCGGCGCGCTCGCGGTCGGCCTGCAGTTGGGCCTCGTGCCGTTCGCGTTCCGATTGGCGTTGGGCCGAGCTCGTCGCGTCGAGCTCGGCTGCGTGTGCCTTGGCCGCTTCGACGATGCGATGGGCCTCGGCGTTCGCGGCCTCCATCGTCTTGGTGTGTTCGGCCTCCATCGCCGCCGTCCGTTCGGCGATCAATCGGGCCGATTCCGACTCGTTGGCCGCGGCGGTCTCTTTCACCTCACGGGCACGACGGTCGGCATTGTCGACGAGATTCTTGGCGGCGGTGGCGGCCTCGGCCCGGACCCGCTGGGCGTCCTGATGCGCCTGAGTGCGTATCTCGTCGGCCTCTTGGCGTGCGACCGACAGCGTCTCGGCGGCCTCTGCGCTTGCTTCCGCACGCATCTCGGACGCCTCGTCGGAAGCGAGCTGCAGCATGCGGGACAGGCGTTCGCTCATGCCCTGTGCGGTCGTCGGGGGCACCGACAACTTGTCGATCTCGCGCCGCAACTCCTCGATCTCGTCGCGCGCATTCTGCAGATGCGTCGCGAGCTCGTGAGCGTTCGCAGTCGCGGCGTCGCGATCGGCCGCGAGCACCCGCAACTCGGCGTCGAGGCGCTGCAGGCGGTCGGCGACCTGATCGCGATCGTAACCGCGCATCACGATGGCAAAGGGCAACTGCCTCTGGGCGGGTGCTGGCATGCGGGCCAGTCTATCGGAGACCTCGGAATCAGTGACCGGAAGCAGCCGCCGGCTCGACCAGTTCCAACAGCACTCCACCTGCGTCTTTGGGGTGGACGAAGTTGATGCGCGAATCTGCGGTGCCGCGTTTGGCGGCGGGGTAGAGGACACGGACGCCCGCCGACGTCAGACGCTCGGTGACCGCGTCGACGTCGGTCACCCGAACGGCCAACTGCTGCAGGCCCGGACCGTTGCGGTCGATGAACTTCGCGATCGTCGACGATTCGTCGAGCGGCGCGAGCAACTGGATCACCGCGCCGCCGCCGGCCGGTCCGACCATCGCCTCCTCGACGCCCTGTTCGGCGTTGGTCTCCTGATGCAGGGTTTCGAAGCCGAGGTGATCGGCGTACCACTTCTTGGCCGCGTCGAGATCGGGGACGGCGATGCCCACGTGGTCGATGGCGACAACGAGGTCGGCGATGACGGCGGTCGGGCTGTTGGGGTCTGCTGCTGAGGTGGTCATGTCCTAACGGTAGCGTTGAGGGGTAAAGCGCACAGAGCGGGCGCTCGGTCACCCCGCTCGCAGTCTCGGAGGTGGCACACTCATGTCCTCGAATTCCACTGTCATCGTCGCCGGCGCGCGGACGCCGTTCGGTCGTCTGCTCGGTTCCCTCAAGGGGTTCAGCGGCGTCGACCTCGGCGCGATCGCCATCAAGGGTGCTCTCGAGCGAGCGGGTGTGGCGGCCGACCAGGTCGACTACGTGATCATGGGGCAGGTGCTCACCGCCGGCGCCGGACAGATGCCGGCCCGCCAGACGGCGGTCAAGGCCGGAATCGGTTGGGACGTGCCGACCCTGTCGATCAACAAGATGTGTCTGTCGGGCATCGACTCCATCGCGCTGGCCGATCAGCTCATCCGCGCAGGCGAGTTCGACGTCGTCGTGGCGGGCGGCCAGGAGTCGATGACCCAGGCACCGCATCTGCTGCCCGGTAGTCGCGGCGGATTCAAGTACGGCAACACCGAACTGGTCGATCACATGGCTTTCGACGGCCTGTGGGATGCGTTCACCGATCAGCCGATGGGTGCGCTCACCGAAGAGGGCAACGACATCGGGTCGAAGGTCGGTGCTGGGGAGGCCACACGCGGCTTCACCCGGGCCGAGCAGGACGAGTTCGCCGCCCGCAGCCATCAGCTGGCCGCAGCTGCCTGGAAGAACGGCCTGTTCGCCGATGAGGTGGTGCCGGTGAGCATCCCGCAGCGCAAGGGCGACCCGATCGAGTTCGCCGAGGACGAGGGCATTCGTGCCGACACCACCGCGGACTCGCTGTCGGGTCTGCGTCCGGCCTTCCGCAAGGACGGGACGATAACGGCGGGCAACTCGTCGCAGATCTCCGACGGCGCTGCCGCGGTGGTCGTGATGAGCAAGGCCAAGGCCGAGGAACTGGGTGTCACCTGGCTGGCCGAGATCGGGCCGCACGGCGTGGTCGCCGGACCGGACTCGTCATTGCAGGCGCAGCCTGCCAACGCCATCGCCAAGGCCTGTGCTCGTGAAGGCATCGAGCCCACCGATCTGGATCTGGTCGAGATCAACGAGGCCTTCGCCGCGGTCGGGCTCGCGTCGACCAAGCAGCTCGGCATCGATCCGAACATCGTCAACGTCAACGGTGGCGCGATCGCCGTGGGCCACCCGATCGGCACGTCGGGTGCCCGCATCACCCTGCACCTGGCGCTGGAATTGCAGCGCCGCGGCGGTGGCATCGGGGCGGCCGCACTCTGTGGTGCGGGCGGCCAAGGCGACGCGCTGATCGTGCGTGTGCCGAAATCCTGATCGCGTCGAGACGGCCAAGGCGACGCGCTGATCGTGCGTGTGCCGAAATCCTGATCGCGTCGAGACGGCCAAGGCGACGCGCTGATCGTGCGTGTGCCGAAGGCCTGATCGAGACCTTTACTACACCTTGTCGTAGTCCGATGTCCGATTCGGCACAATGGAGCCCATGAACCAGATCTTCGACCTGTCCACACCCGCCAAGCGATTCCGCTTCGTCGCCGTCGCCGAGGCCATCACCTGGGCCGCCCTGCTGGTGGCGATGTTCTTCAAGTGGGTGCTGGGCCACGAGGAGGCCGTCGCGGTACCCGGCATGGTGCACGGCATCGTGTTCATGGTGTTCGTGGCGGTGTCGCTGATCAGCTGGCGCCAGCTGCGCTGGAGTGTCGGGGTCACCGCGCTCGCACTGATCTCGAGCATCCCGCCGTTCGGCACGCTGGTGTTCGAGTGGTGGGCCAAGCGCAACGGTCATCTCGCCGAACTCTCCGAGGAGAGTGCTCCCCAGGGGCTCACGGCCTGACCACGCCCGCCACCCCGCGTCCGGCCCGAGTTGCCGTCGCGTCGATCTTTGCGCTCAACGGCTTCCTGGCGGCGTTGTGGGTGGCGCACATTCCGGTCATCAGTGCGCAGACCGGGGTCGGGCACGACCAGCTCGGTGGGCTGCTCCTGCTGCTGGGCGCCTCCGCCTTCGTCGGCATGCAGGTCTGCGGGCCGCTGATCGATCGGTTTGGATCCAAACCACTGACCATCGCGGCGGCCCTGCTGCTGTCGGCGGTGATCGTCGCGCCGGTCCTGTCCCACAGCGCTGCGCAACTCGCTGCGGCGCTCGTGGCGTTCGGCTTCGCCAATGGTTCGCTCGACGTCTCGATGAACGCCCAGGCGGTCGCGGTCGAGCGCGCGTACCGCCGACCCATCATGTCGGCATTCCACGGGTTCTTCTCGATCGGTGGTCTCGTCGGCTCCGGCCTCGTCGCGGCGACCCTCTGGGCCGATGTCGGTCCCGTGAAGACGGTCGCGGTCGCCGCGGCCGCCGGCGCGGTGCTCGCCCTGATTGTCTCCCGTGCACTCGCCGGCCCGAATGTCGGCGCCGAAGCCGCTACGGCGACCGACGACGTCGCCGAGCGCGAGACCGGTCGGACACCGCGGTGGTGGGACGGCGTGGACCTGCGACGCCTCGCATTGCTCGCGGCGGTCGCCTTCGCTTTGATGCTCGCCGAGGGCACTGCGTACGACTGGAGTGCGTTGCACATCGTCGAGACGTTCGGCACCTCGGAGGCCGTCGGCGCGGTGGCCTTCGGCGCCTTCAGTGCCGCGATGACGGTGGCGCGGTTCGTCGTCGACGGCGTGGTCGAGCGTGTCGGCGCCGTCGCAGTGGTCCGCTACGGATCGTTGATCGGGCTCGTCGGGATGGTGACCGCGATATCCGCGCCGACACCCGCCGTCGCGATCACGGGCTGGATCGTATTCGGCATCGGCCTGGCCGGCCTGATCCCGCAGATCTTCACCGCGGCCGGAAACCTCACCGCGGGGACCGGTGGCCGCACCATCTCGATGGTGGTGGGTTGCGGCTACCTGGGCATGCTCGCCGGGCCGGCGGTCGTCGGATTCATCAGCAGCACTACCACTCTGGGGACGGGTCTGATCGCCGCAGTGGCGGCCCTGGTGTTCGCCGGGGCGGCGGCGGGAGTCGTGCGTCCGCGTTCTGCGCGTCGTGCCACACTAGAAGGGTGAGCAGACCAACCAATCGGCAGCAAGCCGCCGCAGCGGCCCGACAGCAGGCTGCCGCAGCTGTCGCGATGTCCGGAGCCGTCGATCTTGCGGGCCTCAAAGAACGCGCCGACGCCCAGCGCGCGCGAACGCAGCGAGGACCCGGTGGAGTGCCCGCCGCGTCACCCGTCCCCGGAGTTCCGGAGAACGCGCCCGCCGCGCCCGCTCCTTCGTCTGCGGGCGGTGGGGGAGCGTCCGTCATCGACGTCACCGATGCCAGCTTCGAGACGGAGGTTCTCGACCGCTCGACCCGACAGCTCGTGCTGGTGGATCTGTGGGCGGAGTGGTGCGGTCCTTGTAAGCAGTTGTCGCCGGTGCTCGAGCGCCTCGCCGCCGCGTCGGGCGGACGCTGGGTGCTCGCGAAGATCGACGTCGACGCCAACCAGCGCATCGCCCAGGCCTTCCGGGTGCAGTCGATCCCGATGGTCGTCGCCATCGTGCACGGCCAGCCGGTCTCGGCGTTCAACGGTGTTCGGTCGGAGGCCGAGATCATCGCGTGGGTCGACGAGATCCTGGCCCAGGTCGGCGACTCGCTCACCGGCGCACCGGAGGGCGAGGCGCCCGAACCCGAGCCCGAGGATCCGCGGATGCTCGCTGCCGAGCAGAAGATGAACGACGGCGACTTCGACGGTGCGCTCGCCGCGTATCGGGCGATCGCCGAGGCCGAACCGGAGAACATCGAAGCAGCTTCGGCGGCAAGGAATCTCGACTTTGTGCTGCGGGCGCAGGCACACGACCCGGCGATAGTGGAGACCGCGGCACCCGGTGACGTCGATGCACAGCTCGCTGCGGCCGACGTCCTCCTGCTCTCGCAGCAACCCGAGGCCGCGTTCGATCGGATCATCGGCGTCGTCAAGGTCACCGCGGGTGATGACCGCACGCGCGCTCGCACCCGACTTCTCGAACTGTTCGAGCTGTTCGATCCGGCCGAACCGTTCGTCGTGGCAGCTCGTCGGAAACTGGCCAGCGCGCTGTACTGAGTCTGACACCTAGTGTCGCGTGTCGTAAGTTCTTAAACGCTTTCCGGGCTGGGAGGATGAGTTATGGCGAATTCCCCGGCCCCGGCATTGACCCTTCGTGATGG
>NZ_JBEXMX010000130.1:0-8186 GCF_040610755.1 Gordonia sp. NPDC003585
TTAACCAGTGTGGGAGAGTAGGACACCGCCGAACACAACTTCATCAAGACCCCGTATTCGATACATTCATATCGAATACGGGGTCTTGTGCTATTTCCCAGCTATTCGTCTGGCGGCGGCCGTTTTCGTTGCGCTGCCGGCCTCGATGCTCTCGATCACTGTGCCGTGGACGGCACCACGATCATCGGGATGGCCAGAACGCGAAGCATCTTCGCGGCCGTGGTGCCGAGGAAGATCCGCCGCGGCGCGGCGAGCCGGCTCGACCCGACGACGATGACGTCGTCGTCGGCCCAATCAATACCTGCGACCGCTTCTTCGATGCTGTCGCCCTGCACGACGGCCGACGTCACCGGCACGGTCTCCGGCAGTCTGGCGGAGATCTCACCGGTCGCCTTGTCGATGTGGGTGCGTGCGTGTGCGACGGCGTCGTCGATGCCGCGTCCGCGGTGGTGATCCATGTCGTCGAGAGCGACAAGCGACACCAGCCTGAGCGGAACCTTGCCTGCCTGGCAGAAATCGACGATGGTGTCGACGAGATGACCTGCGCCGGGACGCATTCCGAGTGCGGTGCTGAGCCGGCCGATCCGCTCGGGACCGGTGTGGCTGAAGCCCAAGGGTGCCAGGGCGACCGGCACGGGAGACGAATGCAGGATGTCGTTGACGACGGTGCCGAGTGTGTGGCGTCCGACGATGCCTCCACCCGAGCCACCGATGACCAGCAGACCGGCGTCGACGTCTTCTGCCCGCTCGATCAGCCCGCCCGCGGGATTGGCGTGCACGGCCACCGAGGTCGTTGTGGGAATTCCGTCGTGCACGAGTGCGGCGGCTTCGTCGAGCCAGCCCTGCGCGGTCGCGTCGAGCGTGTCCGAGAGTCGTTCGACTTCTTCGGTCGGATTGTCGGGCTCGGGCGGAAGGACCACGCAGATCTCCAGCTCCGCACCGAACGTGCCGGCAAGTGTTGCACCGAGCGCGACCGCATCCCTGCCGCCCGCTGTGGCGATGTATGCAACGAGGATCTTCATCCGCACTCCCGTTCTCAGGTTGGCAACCATGCCCACCTCAGACGTTAGTCCACACGGGTACGGGCGCCCCGTGAAACCCGGTCAGGCGGAACTGACCTTTGCGAGGACGTCGAACTCCATCGCGTCGGCCGCAGCGATGTAGATGTCCTGGCGCAGGTGACGATCGGTCAACGACACCTCACCGCGCGGGCTGGCGTAGGTGAACGGGTCGGTCGCGGCTCGCTCGAGCGAGGTGGTCCCGGTCGCACCGGCACGCCGGGTCAGTTCGGCCAGCAGATGCATTCCCTCATAACACGACTCGCCGGGGGAGGTCAGCGGCGGCGCCCAGGCTCCGAAGCGGGAAACGTAGCGACTTTCGAAGTCGAGGCTGAATGCGGTGGCGAGTGACTCGAAGTAGCCGGAAACGGAATACAGCTGATGCGTCGCCCCTGCCCCGGTGGCCATCAGCATGTTCTCGTCCATGAGTGGGCTCAGTCGAATGCAGCGCTCGGTGAGGTCCCGAGCGGCGAACTGCTGATTGAATCGCACGGCGTCGTCACCGAGAAGCAGGACGAGCACGCCGGTGGCGTCGGATGACTCGATCCGATCGAGCACTTCGGTGAAGTCGGGGCAGCCCAGCGGCAGAAACGACGCCGACACCACACTCGCTTGCGCGTCGGAGTCGCGGAGCCGGTCGATCATGTGGGTCACGGTCAGTCGCGGCCACACGTAGTCGCTCCCGACCACCGCCCACCGCGCGATGCCGAGTTCGCGGGACATCCAGTCCAGCGCAGGCAGCACCTGGGTCTCCGGCACCTCCCCGGTCATGAAAGTGCCGTCGGCGCCCTCGCCACCCTCGTACACGGCGGTGTACACGTAGGGGATACGTCCGTCGAGCGCGGCCACGAGGCGGCATCGCACCGCCGACGTGTGCCACCCGACGACAGCGTCGACCTCGGCGTTGGCGACTGCGGTAGCCACCGTGGCCGGTGTTCGACCACCGTCGATCGTCGTGCTTGTCACCTCGTTTCCGAGGATTCCGCCGGAAGCGTTGATCTCCTCGATCGCGAGTTGGGCGCTTGCTGCGCACGATGGCCCGAAGATGCCCGATGGGCCGCTCTGCGGTATCACGAGTCCGAGTTTCATATCCGTCCTGCCACCTGGGGTGCGTCCCCCAGTGTGCCGAGAACCGGTTACCTCGGCGTTGCCTGCACGTCAGCAGTGTGTCGAGTGTGTCACCGGGTGAGGTGGGTGAGGCCGTCGGTCAGCGCCAGAAAGCGACGCGATCCGAGGCTGCGCGCGATGTCGGTTTCGATGTCGCGCTCGCGCTCACGAACCGAGGTGATGGCCTGAGCTCCGTGCGGACTGAGGAACACCATCACTCGTCGCCGGTCCAGCGGGTCCACCCGGCGGTAGACCATCGCGAGAGAGATCAGCTTGTCGACGGTGCGTGTCGCGGTGGCGGGAGCCTGCACCGTCAGACGAGACAGGTCGGTCATGGTTCTGCCCTCACCGCCGGCGAGCACTGCCAGCACGCGCCACTGCTCGGTGCTGACGCCCAGTTCGGCGAGCGCGGGTGCAAGTCGTTCCTCGATCAGCTGCGCTCCCCGCAGCAGACTGAGGGCCAGCGGATCGTCGGCGGGGGTACTGGCCGTGGGAGTGTCGACCATGCGATCGGAGTCATTCATCGCCTGCCCCTGATTCTGTGGATGGCTCGGTGTCACTGATCACGATGACGTCCTCGCTGACGTCGACGGTGATGAGAAGTGGAATCGGGCCGGCGGGTCGTCGGAGAAGGCGTTCGGCGATCGGCGCGTGGATCTCCCGTCGAAGCGTGCGATGCAGGTGTCGGGCACCGTACCGTTCATCGAAACCTGTTGTTGCCAAACAGGTTCGGGCGTCGTCGGTGACAGTGCAGAGAACTCCGCGTGTGGCGAGTTCGTCGGTGAGACGCTCGACCTCGAGGTCGACGACGCGCCGCGCTGTTCCGGTGTCGATCGAACGGAAGGCGATGATCTCGTCGAACCGGTTGAACAGTTCGGGATCGAGAAAGTCGCGCACGGCGTCCACGGCGATCGCCGTCTCGTCGCGCCGCCCATGTCGAATCCGGTCGACGACCCGACTCGCTGCGCCGATCGGTGCCCATCGCCGAGTTCGGCGCAGGTCGTGAATCTCGCGGGTTCCGAGGTTCGACGTCAACAGCACGATGGAATTGCGGAAGTCGATGGTGCTGGTGCCGGACGCGATGCGCAACGTTCCCGCGTCGAGGATCTGCAACAGCGCGCGCAGCACCGTGGGGTGGGCCTTCTCGATCTCGTCGAACAGCACCACGCCCGGGCGCGACACCGTGCCCTCGATCTTGTCCCGCTCGAAGAGGGTGAAGGATTCCTTCGAGCCCGCGTAGCCGGGCGGTGCGCCCGACAGTGATGCCGCGTAATGCTCCTGCGCGAGGGAGTTCATGTCGATCCGACACAGATTGTCGGCATCGCCGCGGACGAGGTGGGCGATGCGACGCGCCATCTCGGTCTTGCCGACGCCGGTTGGGCCGACGAACAGCAGCGAGGCGATCGGCCTGCGGCGATCGGCGAGTCCTGCACCGGCGATCATCAGCGCGCGGACCACGGCGTCGACCCCCTCGTCCTGCCCGACGATCGCCCCGGACAATCCGCGTCGAAGATCGTCGACCGACCGTGCGTCACCGAGTCGGAATCCGCCGGTGGTGTCGAGATCGTGGAACCTCGCTGCCAGATGTCCGGACATTCGCCCTCCTTTTCTTCCAATTGAAAGTAGATCATGCTGCGCGCCGAGGTGCCGATCTTGAGGTGTCACGAGTTCACAACCTCGATGACACGCGATGGCAATCGTGATTGAGGTACGTTTGTGTGACAATTCTTCCATTTGGAAGTAAATCTGAGCGACGAGGAGTCGACATGCGTCACGGTGACATCGCATCCAGTCCGGACACGGTCGGAGTGGCGGTCGTCAACTACAAGATGCCGCGCCTGCATACGCGTGCGGAGGTACTCGACAACGCCAAGGCGATCGCCGAGATGGTCGTGGGTATGAAGAGCGGTTTGCCCGGGATGGACCTCGTCGTCTTCCCGGAGTATTCGACGCAGGGCATCATGTACGACACCGAGGAGATGTACGCCACGGCGGCCACCGTGCCGGGGGATGAGACCGACATCTTTTCGGCAGCGTGCCGTGAGGCCAAGACCTGGGGTGTCTTCTCGATCACCGGCGAACGCCACGAGGATCATCCCAACAAGCCGCCGTACAACACGCTGGTGTTGATCAACGACGAGGGCGAAATCGTCCAGAAGTACCGAAAGATCTTGCCCTGGACGCCGATCGAAGGCTGGTATCCAGGTGGGCAGACCTACGTCACCGACGGGCCCAAGGGTCTCAAGATCTCGCTGATCATCTGCGACGACGGCAACTACCCGGAGATCTGGCGCGATTGCGCGATGAAGGGCGCCGAGTTGGTCGTCCGCCCGCAGGGCTACATGTACCCGGCCAAGGAACAGCAGGTGCTGATGGCCAAGGCGATGGCATGGGCCAACAATTGCTACGTCGCGGTGGCCAACGCCACCGGGTGGGACGGCGTCTACTCCTATTTCGGGCACAGCGCGATCATCGGGTTCGACGGTCGAACACTTGGCGAATGCGGGGAAGAGGAATACGGCGTTCAGTACGCGCAGTTGTCGTTGTCGACCATCCGGGACGCGCGGCGCTTCGACCAGTCGCAGAACCACCTGTTCAAACTGCTGCACCGCGGTTACACGGGCGTGCTTGCCGGCGGCGACGGCGACAAGGGCGTGGCCGAGTGCCCGTTCGACTTCTACCGCAACTGGGTCACCGACGCAGAGGCAACACAGAAGCAGGTCGAGGCCATCACGCGCGAGACGATCGGTGTCGCCGAATGCCCCGTGTACGACCTCCCCTCCGAGAAGGTGATGGAGGCCTGACCCACTCGGGCTCGGCGCGTCGGAGAGAACGCGCCGAGCCCGAGTGGATCTCGTGGTCAGCTCAGGTGGTGCACTTCCTGCAGGCCGTATACCGGGGTGGGGATGCCCTCGTAGCGCGCCTTCAACTGGAGTGCCAAGTACAGCGAATAGTGCCGCGACTGGTGAAGATTGCCGCCGTGGAACCACAAGCCCGGCTGCTGGGTGGGCTTCCACATGTTGCGCTGCTCGCCCTCCCACGGGCCGGGATCCTTGGTGGTCTCCGAGCCCAGACCCCACACCTTGCCGACGCGGTCGGCGACTTCCTGGCCCATGAGGTCGGCCGCCCAGCCGTTCATCGACCCGTACCCGGTGGCGTAGACGATCACGTCGGCCGGCAGTTCCGTGCCGTCGGCGAGCACCACGCTGTTCTCGGTGAGGTGATCGACGTCGCCGTGGGCGAGCTTGATGGTGCCGTCGGCCACCAGTTCGCAGGCGCCGACATCGATGTAGTAGCCCGATCCGCGCCGGAGGTATTTCATGAAGAGCCCGGAGTCGTCGTCGCCGAAGTCGAGGTCGAAGCCGGCGGCCTCGAGGCGGGCGTAGAAGTCTTTGTCGCGCTCCCGGATCTGGTTGTAGAGCGGGATCTGGAACTCGTGCATGATCCGGTAGGGCAGTGAGGCGAAGGTGAGGTCGGCCTTCTTGGTGGTCATCCCCGATTCCACCGCCTGCTCGCTGTAGAGAGCGCCCAGACCGATCTCCATCAGGGAGTCCGACCGTACGATGTGCGTCGACGAACGCTGCACCATGGTGGTGTCGATCCCGTTCTCCACCAATGCCTTACAGATGTCGTGCGCGGAGTTGTTTGCACCGATGACCACGACCTTCTTGCCGGCGTAGGCGTCGGGCCCCGGGTGCTGACTCGAGTGATGCTGCTCTCCGGCAAAGACGTCGCGCCCCTCGAACGCCGGCACGTTGGCCTTGCCCGACATGCCGGTGGCGAGCACCAACTGTGTCGGATGCAACGTCATCTGCTCACCGTCGCGGTTCAGCTCGACGGTCCACTGCCCCGACCCCTCGTCGTAGGTGGCCGACGTGCATTCGGTCCGGCTCCAATACGGAACCTCCATCACCTTGGTGTAGAACTCCAGCCAGTCGCCGATCTTGTCCTTGGGTGCGAACACCGGCCAGTTCGCCGGGAACGGCAAGTAGGGCAGATGGTCGTACCAGACCGGGTCGTGCAGGCACAGCGACTTGTAGCGTTTGCGCCACTGGTCGCCCGGCCGGTCGTGCTTGTCGACGACGATCGCCGGTACCCCGAGTTGACGCAGACGTGCACCCAGAGCGATGCCGCCCTGCCCGCCGCCGATGACCAGGACATACGGCTGCACGGTGCGGCCGAGTTCGGCGTCTTCGGCCTCCTTCTTCTCCGCCCAGGAGCGCGGATCTGGGTCGGAGCCGTGCACCGCACCCCGGATCCGCGTGTGGCCCGCGGACTCCTCGTGTCCCTTGAGTTCCTGCAGCGTCGTCAGCAACGTCCACGCCTCGTCGTCGCCGGTGTCGGCGTTGCGGCGGAGCCGGAGGTGGCCTTCACAGCGGCCGACGGCGGTCTCGAACGAAATGAACGCCGACGCCACGCCGTCGTCGTCGGTCGCGGGTTCGGTGGTGGCGAATCCGGTGGGGTCGGCACCCGCGAGCCGGTTCTCGAGCATGTCGGCGATCTGGTCACGGCCCTCGACCGTGTTCAGGTTCCAGGTGAAGGCGACCAGGTCGCGCCAGTAGCTGTCGACGGCGAACAACGAGGTCGCGGCGGTGATGTCGCGCGTCGCCAGGGCGGTCTCGAAGCGCCGCAACCAGGTATCCACCCGTTGCTGTGGGCCCGCCGCCTCCCCGGTCGTGTTGGTGGCGCTCGTGGCGGTGGCCGGTTCGAGTGTCTGGGTCATGTCAGGCTCCTCTGGAATCGATCGCGCACCGTCGAACTCGGTGGCGTGTGATCCACAGCACACCGCCGTCGCCGGGGTGGCGGCAAGGGTTGCACGGGGTTGCGGTGTGCTGCGGCCTTTGCCCGACGGTGTGATCGGGAGCACAATCGGAATCGATGAGTTCACTACAACAGCGCCGGGAGCGTAGCGAGCATGGCGCACGATCGGCCCCCGAACCTGCGGTCGCGGCCGGCGACGATCCGCGCCAGTTCGCCCAGGTTCTCAGCGCCGTGTACGACGCCGCGATGGCGGGTGAACGATTGCCCGCACGTCCGCGGTCGGTCATCAGCGACTCGTGGGACCGGGTGCTCACCGCGGGAGTCGATCCCGAACTCGGTGGCCCCGACAACGCACTCGCCGTGGGTGACCTCGAGGCGCGGCGTCAGGAGTCCGGTCTCTCGCTGATCCTCGAAGACCTGACACGGGGGCTCGACGCGGTGATCGCCGACGGCGACAACATCCTGGTCGTGGCGGATCGGGGCGGCCGTGTGTTGTGGCGCAGCGGGGCGACCCGGGTGCTGGGCAAAGCCGACCGGCTCGGGTTTGTGGAGGGCGCAAGTTGGGCGGAGAACTCGGTCGGGACCAACGCGATCGGCACGGCACTCATGTCGGGTCGCGCGGTCCAGGTGTTCTCGGCCGAACACTTCGTGCGCAGTCACCATTCGTGGACGTGTGCCGGTGCCCCGATCACCGACCCCCGGACGGGTTCGGTACTGGGCGTCGTCGACGTCAGCGGTCCGGCAGCGACCATCCATCCCACCACCCTCGCCCTGGTCGACGCGGTCGCCAAGCTCGCGGAATCGGCTCTGCGCGACCACCATCGGGAGAGTCTCGACGCGCTGCGCGCGGTCGCCGCACCGATCCTGGCGAGGTCGTCGGGGCCGGCGTTGGCGGTCGACAACCACGGTTGGGTTGCCGCGGTCGACGCCGTACCACCCGCTCGCAGAGTTGTTCTTCCGCGCACCCTGTCACCCGGACGCGCCTGGGTTGCCGGCCTCGGCGAATGCGACCTCGACCCGCTGCCGGGTGGCTGGCTCGTCCGCGTCACCGGCTCGGACGAGGCGCAGCGCACCACCGTCGAGCTCGTCCTGAGCGGATCTCGACCCCAAGTCCGCGTCACCGGTGGTGCCGGTGTGTGGTCGCACGAACCCTCACCGCGGCATGCGCAGATCCTCGCCTACTTGGCCGAACAACCCGCGGGCGCGACCGCCGCCCAGATGTCGGCACACCTCTTCGGCGTCGACGACCGTGTGGTCACC
>NZ_JBEXMX010000131.1:0-7738 GCF_040610755.1 Gordonia sp. NPDC003585
GCGAGCTGGTCGCAAAGGTGTTCGATGTGGGGCATGCGTCCAGAATACTCGAACATGTATGCGAGTCAAGGACTATTTTCGCAGGTCAGAGACCCCCACACTACTGTTACTGGTGGTGCGAAGAGAGCGTGTAATCGAGTACAGGAGTCACAGCAACACCATGCGTTTCAGGCCCTGCGACAGCACGGGCTCTCGGCCTTGCGCTCCTTCGCCCCCGAACCGATCGGCACCGTTATCTCGCATTCGCCCTGCACGTCGTCGCATCCGGGAGCAGAATCGATACACCCTGGCCAGGAGGCACTGATGACGCAAGCACAGTCAACGACGAGTCTGCTGTTCCGCCGCAAGCCGGTCGAGGGGAAGGACGCTCCCGGCGGTGGCGCCGGCGAACCTCACCTCAAACGCAGCATCGGGACTTTTCAGCTGACGCTGTTCGGCGTGGGCGCGACGGTCGGCACCGGTATCTTCATCGTCGTCCCGGAGGCCATCAGCAAAGCCGGCCCCGCAGTTCTCCTCGCATTCGTCATCGCCGGCGCGGCGGCCGGTCTCGCTGCGATCTGTTACGCCGAAATGGCGTCCGCCGTGCCTGTTTCCGGATCGAGCTATTCCTACGCGTATGCGACGCTGGGCGAGATCGTGGCTGTCGGCATCGGTGCATGCCTCATGCTCGAGTACGGAGTGTCGGCGGCCGCCACGTCGATCGGTTGGGGCCAGTATCTCAACGAGTTGATCGGCAACTTGTTCGGTTGGACGATCCCGCACCAGCTGAACGCGGCGCCATGGGGCGTCGACGATCCCGGCTGGATCAACCTGCCCGCCGTGATCCTCGTCTTCCTGTGCGGCGCTCTCCTCATCCGCGGTGCCAGCGAGTCGGCCCTGGTCAATACCGTCATGGTGCTCATCAAGCTGGGCGTGCTCCTGCTCTTCGCGGCAGTCTGCCTGACCGCTTTCACCTCCAGCCATTTCTCGCCGTTCATGCCCGAAGGCATGTCCGGGGTGACGTCGGCCGCCGCGGTCATCTTCTTCACCTTCATCGGACTCGATGCCGTGTCCACCGCGGGCGATGAGGTGAAGGACCCACAGCGAGCGATGCCGCGCGCGATCATCGGCGCCCTGATCGTCGTCATCAGTATTTATCTGCTGACCGCGATCGCCTCGATCGGTGCTCAGGCATGGACGGAGTTCAACCCCGACGACGAGGCCAGCCTCTCGGTACTGGCGAACAATGTCACCGGTTCGACGTGGGTCGGGAATCTGATCGCCGCCGGCGCGGTCATCTCGATCTTCTCGGTCACCCTGGTCGTGATCTACGGGCAGACGCGCATCCTGTTCGCGATGGGCCGCGACGGTCTGCTGCCGAAGTCGTTCTCGAAGGTCAGTCCTAAAACGATGGTGCCGGTGAACAATACGGTCGTCGTGTGCGTGATCATCGCAATCCTGGCCGGCTTTGTGCCGATCGACAAGCTGTGGGATCTCGTCTCGGTCGGCACCCTCGCCGCCTTCATCGTCGTCTCGGTCGGCGTGATCATCCTTCGTCGCACGATGCCGAATCTGCCGCGCCCCTTCCGTGTGCCCGGCTACCCGGTGACCCCAGTCCTGTCGGTCGCCGCGTGCATCTGGATTCTCAGCGGGCTCGCACCGATCACGTTCCTGTTCTTCGGCCTCTGGGTGGGTGCGGCGCTGATCTTCTACCTCCTGTGGGGACGTCGGCACAGCAAGCTGAACAACCCACCTGAGGAACCGGTCTCCACGGACAAGTCGCTGTCATGACGGTTCTCGTCGGTTACGTCCAAGGTGAAGGCGGAACGGGCGGTGTGCAATTGGGCGCGATGCTCGCCGAGTCCGCGGGCACCGACCTCGTCGTCGCGACGGTGGTACCGAAGCCGTGGACCACACCGTCGATGGCAAAGGTCGACGCCGAGTACGCGTCGTGGACCGACGAGATCGTTACCAAGGCCGAGCAGGAGATCGCCGACTACATGACGATCTACCCTCCCGATCTGGATTGGCGTTTCGTGCGCCTGGATCACCGGACCGCGGCGTCTGCGCTTTCGGCACATGCGGTGGAGATCGGCGCACGGGTACTCGTCATCAGCTCGGCCAACGGAGGGCAACTCGGGCAGATCGTGACGGGCTCCACCGCGGACTGGCTTCTGCATCGTTCGCCGACGCCCGTCGCACTGAGCCCGCGAGGCTACCGTTCGCCGAAAGATGGCAAGCTCACCCGGATCACGGTCGCGTACGCGGGAACCGACGACGACGGGATCATCTCGCGGGCACGTGACGTCGCGGGGCTGATGGCAAAACCGATGCGCGTGGTCACCTTCGCGGTGCGCGGTGGCGCCATGTATCCGCCTCTGGTGGGTATCCGTACCGAGAACCAGGTGCTCGATCAATGGATCGAGCAGTCGACGGCGGCGCAGCAGAAACTCGCGGCCGACGGCGTCATCGAAAGCGGAACGCCCACCGAGGTGGCCTCCGGTACCGGATGGCGTGAGGCGGTGGATTCGATCGAGTGGATCGAGGGCGAGGTGTTGTTCGTCGGCAGCAGTCACGAAGGTCTGCTGTCCCAGGTGTTCGTCGGATCGAGGGCACACAAGCTGATTCGGCACTCACCCGTGCCGGTGGTTGTCCTACCGCGCTGATCACCAACCGTCGCGGTGGATGACGTCGTCCGGCTCCACACGGCTGACGGGACCGAACCGACCCACCGGCCAGCCGACGGGGATGACCGCAAAGGTCTTGACCCGCCGGGGAATTCCCAAGATCTTCTTGAACTCGGACTCGAACATCAGATGCCAGGTGGTCAGAGTTGCACCGAGACCCAACTCCCGTGCTGCCAGCAACAGGTTTTCGACACCCGGGTAGACGCTCGCGGCCTCCGACATCTCCCCCGTGCGTCGAACGTGGCGCATGGTGTCGAGTATTCGTCTTCCACCGAGACACTTTGTGGCCGAGATGATTTCACGAAGATTGGCCCGGGCAGCGTCGTAGAGCGGTCCGCTGTCGTAGCAGAACACAATGAGCGCGGGTGTCTCGTGGAAGTGCTCCTGCTGATACCGCAGCGCCGCTCTCAGCTTCCGCATCTTCTCTGCGGTCGAGTTCGGTGGAACCGAGTCGCCGGTCATCTGCATGTAGAAGTCGGCGATGACGTTCCACAGCTTCGCGATCTCGGCCATCTTGGCGCGATCGGTGACCACGACGTACTGGTAGCCCTGGATGTTGCTGCCACTGGGCGCCCACGTCGCAGCCCGGATCAGTTGTGTCAGAACTCTTCGGGCACCGGATCGGGTTTGAGCCTCCGCATGGCGCGCATCGTCGACATGGTGTCGAACATCGGCGAGTTCGTCATCGACCCTCCAGCCGGCAGCAGCGTACACGCGGTGTCACGAAGACCAGTCAGCGTGCGGTTGCGCACGCCCATTGTCAACGACGCTTAGTGGCCCTGTCCATGAATTCGTCGGGGGTCTTCGGCGTTAGATCAACGGGCAACCAGGGGTCAGTTGGTCCGCTCGCCCCGGATTCGGCTGGTGTAGGCGGCGCGCACTTGTTGATCAGGGTTCATGAAGATCGAGTCGAGCTTGGTGAGCTTGCGCGACAACCGTTTCATTCCCTGTGGGAACAGCGCACCGGACTCGGCCCACATCATCGCCCGTGGCGCGTACACCCGCACTCGCGGCTTGGCGATGGTCGACACCACGATCTGCGCCACCTCCTCCGGGCCGACGGTCTGCACCAGCGCGTTGGTCTTGAGGCCGGAGATCAGGGCCGTGCGAGTGAAGGTCGGCAGGATCGAACTCACCTGGACGCCTTCGGGTTCCAACTCTGCATTGAGCGCCTCGGAGAATTCGATGACCGCGGCCTTGGCGCCGTTGTAGATGGTGAGACCCGGGGTCGGGATGCGGCCGGCGGTCGACGCGATGTTGACGATGTGCCCACCCCCGCGAGTCACCATGCGCCGGGCCATCAACTGGCTGCCGAGGATCACCCCGATGACGTCGATGTCGAAGGTGCGGCGAATGATGGTGTCGTCGTAGGACAGGAACGGTCCGACCGGCATGATGCCCGCATTGTTGACGAGCACGTCGATCGGACCGAGTCGCGCCTCGACCTCGTCCAGGAACGCGTCGAAGGAGGCGCGGTTCGTGACGTCCACCTCCACACCCTCGATACCGAGATCGGCCGCAGCCTTGCCGACCGCCTCGTCATCGATGTCACCGATGGCCACCTTCGCGCCGGCCTGGAAAAGCTGCGTGGCCGTTTCGAATCCGATGCCCCGAGCACCACCGGTGACCACCACGACCTTGTTCTCGAGCGCGGCCCGCAGTGCGTCGTGGTCGGGTTTGCCGGACAGCTTGTCACGCAGACTCATTGGATGTATCCCCCTGGGGTGGAATCGAATTGATGTGCGGTTTGGTTCACCAGATCATCGGTGCAAGGAACTTCTCGGCGAACCCGCGAACGTAGGCGGGTTGTTGACGCTCCTCGTCGGACGCGGGTGTTTCGAGGAAAGAGATCACCAGCCGGACATGGAGTTCGACCGCCTGCAGCAGATCGTCCTGGGGCATGGTGGCGCCTTCGTCGCGCATCGTGGCGGCGACACGCTTGGTGACCATGTCGATGAACAGCGACGTCATCGACGCGGTGATGCCCTTCATCTCGAGATCCGTCAGCACGATGCGGTGCAGCAGTGGATCTTCGGAGATCATCGTCGCACCGATGGCGAAGGCCTCCACGATCGCACCCTTGGGCCCCAATCCATGCGTGGCTTCCTCGAGTCGCGTCATCCCACGCTCGTACGCGTCGTTGGCGACGGCGAGCAACAGCGCCTCTTTGTTGGGGAACCGCCGATACAGTGTGCTTCGGCTGACCCCGGCCCGCGCCGCGACCTCGTCGACGTTTGCCCGCCGCACGCCGACCGAGGTGAACTCCTCGGCAGCGGCGGCCAGGATCGCGGCCTCCTGGGCCTCGGGACTCTCGGTGTTGCGTACCTTTCGGGACCCGGCGGGTCGTACCCCGGGCCGTACCGCGTTGCTGCTCACCACGTCACCGGCGCCGTAGGTTCACCGGCAGCTTGTCCTTGGGCACCGGGAGCGAGCTGTAGTCCATCGGAATCTGGTAGTCGGCGGGCACCGACCATTCGTAGCCGCGCAACAGGTGATGCAGGATCGTCTTGATTTCCATCTGGCCAAAATACAGGCCGATGCATTTGTGAACGCCACCACCGAACGGAGTCCACGCCATTCGATGGCCCTTGTCCTCGGCGCGTTCCTTGCTGAAGCGCTCGGGGTCGAACATGTCCGGATTCGTGTAGAACTCCGGGTCGCGATGATTGGTCAGCTGAGAAACCGTGACGATCGTGCCCTTCGGCACGAAGAAGCCTTGCACGGAGGTGTCCTTGATCGCCATGCGCGGTTGCGCCGGAACCGGCGGGCACATCCGCAGAGATTCTTTGAGGATGAGATCGAGTGCTCCCATCCGGCTCAGGTCGTCGTAGCCGAGTTCGGGGTTGAGCTCCAGCGATTCGGCGCGGGCCCGCTCCTGCCATTCCGGCGACTTGGCCATCCGGTAGGCCATCTGGGTCATGGTGATGGTCGACGTGTCGTGCGCGGCCATGAGGACGAAGATCATGTGGTTGACCACGTCCTCGTCGGTGAATCGGTGTCCCTCTTCGCTTTCCGCGTGGCAGAGCACGGAGAACAGGTCCGGTGTCTCCTTGGCGCGTTTGGCGTCGATGTTGGCGTAGAAGAACTCCTCGAGAACCTTGCGGCCCCGCAAGCCCTTCCACCAGCGGCCCCCGGGTACCGGCTTGCGCACATACGCGACACCCGCGCGCACGGTGTCGATGAAGGCCTTGTTGAGCTTGTCGGCCTCGTCCTTCGGGAGTTCGAGGCCGAGGAACACCTCGAGCGCCACATCGAGTGTGAGTTCCTTGAACTCGTCGAACAGCTTGACGTCGCCGGTGGGCATCGCAGCGACTCGCTCGGCGATGATCGGCTGCATCTCCTGCATGTACCCCTTGAGCACGCTCGGGGTGAATGCCTGCTGAAGGATGTGCCGGTGATGCCGATGCTCGTCGAAGTCGAGCAGCATGATGCCGCGGTTGAAGAACGGTCCGATGAAGTAACTCCACGCGGGCCCGTTGGCGAACGCGCGATCCTTGTTCATCAGGATCTCGTTGGCCGCCCGCGGCCCGCCGGTCACCACGAGCTTGAGCCCGAGCGCGTTCATTCCCGAGATGTTGCCGAACTGGGCCTGACGCTTGTCGCCGTACTTGAAGGGGTCACGGCGCATCTCGATCATCTCGAGGATGCCGGGCCGATTCGAGTACGGTACCGGACGCAGGTCGCTACCTGTCGACACAGATGCAGACTCGGTTGTCGTCATGGCTGTCTCCCTCCAAAGCCGGCGAGCGCGACCGCTACGGGCGCTCGATGTGACCCACGTCGCACACCCTAGCGCATGTTGGAACAGATTGGCCAATATGTCTCTTCCTACTGGTTGGTGGCACCTACCACCCGCGGGCCGGGATCGATCGTCGGCGATCGTGGACGCGGGAAGAGCCCGGCCTCGTCGCAGAAACCGCACTTGTCGCCAGAAACCTCAGGTGCGGCCAGAAACCGCTGGTGCGGCTCGGGTTTCTGACCAGACACGCGGTTTCTGAAATCGCGACACGCCGACGACGCGCCTCGGAGGTCGGCGAAGCCGCCGTCGCGGCCAACCATCACCGAGGTCCCAGTCGAGCACAGAAAGCGCCCTTCGCCACCCAAGAAACTAGGGGAAGAAAACTCCTCCCCTACTCTTGGAGTCCTCCCCTTCAAATTTCTAGGGGACGACTGTGAACCCCGGGGAAGAAACTCTTCCCCTAGATTTTGCGGGCTGGGCGTATCCACATCTCCGCAGGTCATCGCGGTGGTCACGGGACTCTTCGGATCAGCGTCCCTCCGTCGGCGTTGCCGACGATCGTGGAGGCAGGAAGAGCGCGGCCGCGTCGCGGAAACCGCACTTGTCGCCAGAAACCGCAGGTGTGGCCACAAACCGCTGGTGCGCCTCGGGTTTCTGACCAGACACGCGGTTTCTGACATCGCGACACGCCGAACGAGTGCCCGTCCCTGCGCGGTCCTCGGAACCGGGAACATCGTCGTCGAGCGAGAATCGCGATCCGCCGCCACAAAAGTCGGGGAAGAAACTCTTCCCCGACCCTTGGTGTCGTCCCCCAGAAGTTTCTCGCGGACGACTACGAACCCCGAGGAAGAAGTTCTTCCCCTAGATTTTGCGGGCACGACGTCGGAGCATTTGCCCAGGTCAGCGAGGCGGTCACTCAACTCTTCGGATCAGTGCATGACAGCGTTCAAGACGCTCGTGCCACCACTGCCGCCGGTCCGGCGGGGCGAGCAGGTGGTCGAGCGGACCGATGTCCGACGGCCCGAACCAGCGCGGCTCGATTCTCCCGTCGACCGGCAGGAACGACGGCGCCACGTCCGCGTCGAACAACGATCCGGTCGCCAGTCCGCAATCCAGCACCAGACTGGGCAGGGCTGCCGCAGCCGCCACCCCCGCGGCCATTCCGACCGCGGAGTCGAGGGCACTGGACACGACCACCGGCAGTCCGATGGCGTCTGCGACGGCCAGAGTCGCCCGCATGCCGCCGAGCGGGGCGACCTTGACCACCGCGACGTCGGCCGCATCGGCGGCGACGACGCGCATCGGGTCGCTCGCCTTGCGGATCGACTCGTCG
>NZ_JBEXMX010000132.1:0-7700 GCF_040610755.1 Gordonia sp. NPDC003585
CAATACGCCACGGGTCGTAGCCAGCAGTTTCGCTCCAGATCCGCCAGGTCGAGTTCTCTCATCTGTTTGAACTCGTCTCCTTTTTTCGCCGATAACTTATGCTATGTCAGGCACAGGCAAAGGATTATGCCTTAATCGAGCCGGACGGAAGTCCTGACCTTTACTGTTCAGATGTGCGTGAATACATCGAGTCATGTATCATTTTGGCGTGAGCACGGTGGTAGAAGCGCAGCATGACGCGTTGACGAGGTTTGGATACGCACTATCCGATTCGACGCGAACGCAGGTGTTGGTTCGGTTGCGCCATGGTGGAGCCTATCCGGCGGACTTGGCTGAGGCGATTGGGGTGTCGCGGCAAACGTTGTCGAATCACCTGGCCTGCCTACGGGGATGCGGTTTGGTGGTCGCGGTACCTGAGGGTCGACGGAGTCGGTATGAACTGGCTAATAGCCGGATTGGTCATGCACTCGACGATCTACTCGGGCTGGTACTTGCGTTGGATGATCCGTGCTGCGCCGAGGAGGCTGGCGATGGCTCGCATTAGTGAGGCAGCCCGTGACCTCTACCGGGCAGAGATGGCAGCGGCCGCCGCCGCCGAGGTGGCAGAGCAGCGCTGGCACCATCTTGAACGCGCCCACATCGTGTCCCAGCCGGACCCGTGGTTGCATACTCAGAACCACATTTCGATGTTCAGATTCGCTGTGCACCAACATGATCGGCGCGAAGCGCTCGGCCAGGTGGTGCGCATCATCGTTGCCGCTCCCGGATCGCTGAGCGGACGCTACCCCGAGGGCAACACCGGACGTGTTGCCGCCGGTCTGATGCGCCCGATGCCGGTTCCCGGCGATATCGCTTCTGCGTTACGGTCATGAACAGCCGCAGACGCGACAGTGATGAGCATGCGCTGCGCGGCGGCCGTAGCGATATCGGGAATGACCGCTCACTCTGAGGCTCGGGTGGCCTGTCAGAGTAGAGCGGCGAACATGATTCCTGTCCCACCGGCGGTTAACGTGTGGCATATCCACGAGAACTCTAGATGCGGGCGGCGAAGCGTCGCTACAGCGTTTGACAGTGGTGGCGCTGGGGCCGCGGTGCGTGGCAGCTGAATTGACCGGGCTGCGCAGTAGAGGGTGAGCGCGAGGAAGCCGAGCACGAGTAGCAAGGTGACCGACCCCATCCACATGGGATCTGATGACGGGCCGTGCAGCGGTGTCATCTCGTTGATGGCGTCGGCCCCCGACGGGCCTCCGTGGTGTGCGGGGGCGGTGGCAGCGGGAACGGCGGATGTGGAATTGTGCCGGCTCATCACCGCATACATCCACACCATCGAGGCCATCATCACTGCGGTAGAGACGTAAAGCCGCCGCGCGGTCGTCTTCGGCACCGCGAAGACGACCGCGATTGCTGTGGCGAGAGCGAAGAGCAGCATCAGAGGCAGCAGTGGGAGCTGATTGCCTTGTGGCCACGCCATGACGATCATCGCCAGCGACATCAGGAGCATGAGGCAGTGCACGACTGAGAGCCGCAGGTCGCTGCGGTGGGCGGCTAGGGTGCGAATGCTGTCGATCGCTCCGATCGCGAACATGGCGGTGACGATCCACCGCAGGAGTAGGTCGTCGATCACCGCGGCCCTCGATCCATGTGAGTTAACTACTATGCGCAGTAGTAGCATACGGTTGGTGGGCGAATCAAAGGCGTTGCCGGAGGCTGACACCTCGTCAATCCAGTCGCGACTGCTGCGCGCAGTTCCTCTTCGGGTGGTGGCGCCGTTGCTGGTCGGTGGGCTGATGCTGGTGTTGGCGGTGTACGCCTGGGCGTCCGGGGCCACTCGCTATGTCGAGAGTGCGGATCCTTACCCGGGGATGGGTACGGCTGTGGCCGATGTGGTCGGCAATTTTGCTGGCTTTGCGTTGGCTGCGGCGGTCCTCGGAGGGTTAGTTTCGGTGGTGCTCACCGCGTCTCCCGACTCGCAGGGGTTCATTGACGCTGCGGTGTATCCGGTGTTTCGCCGCGTCCGCCGCGCTGCAGGGTTTGGTGTGGTTGTTGCGGTGCTGATGGCGGTTACGTCGGCCGCGGACACCACTGGTGTGTCCGTGGGCGCGATGGTGTCCAGCGGCAAGGTTGGTTACGCGTTCAGTGTGAGTTTGCCGGCGCTGGCGTGGCTGGTTGTGGCGGCAGCGGGTGTCGTGGTGCTGGTCGGTTCGGTGTCGCTGCGGTGGTCGGTCCAGGTGGCGCTGGTGGTTCCCGCGACGGTCGGGGTGCTCGCGCTGCCTGTGGTCGGTAATGCCGCGCAGGGGCCTGACCACGATTACACGACCGGCGCGGTGATTGTGTTCGCGGCGAGCTTGGCGGTGTCGGTGGGGCTGCGGTGGGCCGACCGGTTTAGGGCTCGTGGTTTGGGGTCGGCGACCATCGACAGGGCGGCCGACCGACGTGTCAGCTATGTCGTCTTGGGCGCCGATGTGACAGCTCTGGTGGGCGCGGTGTGTGTGGTGGTGCTGCTGCGGACTCCGGGCGTGTGGTCGTCGGCTTTCGGTCGCGCTGCGGGGCTGTTGGTGGGTGTACTGGCGGTGCTTGTGATCGCCGATGTTGTGCGCCTGCGCCGGGGTGTGCCGATGTCGGCAACTGCTTCTTCCCTTGCCGCGGGGGCTGCGCTGGCAGCGGTGGCGTGTTGGGCGGTGATGGACACCCGGGTCGCACCCGGGTTGATTGCCCACCCATTCACTGCGTGGGACGTGTACCTGGGTTATTCGCTTCCTGGCCCGCCCGGTGTCGGGTCGCTGGTGTCGTTGTGGCGTGTTGATCTTGTGGTGGGTGTGGCAGCGGTGGTGAGCGCCGTGGGATATGTCGTAGCCGCCAGGCGGGAGCGGGGCGGTGGACATCGCTGGCCGATACGGCGGACCGCGTCATGGGTCACGGGCTGCGCTGTGGTGGTGGTATCCACCAGCTCCGGATTGAAGGCCTACGGCAATGCTCTGTTCAGCGTGCACATGGCCGAACACACGGCTTTGACCATGATCGCACCTATTCTGCTGGTGGGTGGCGCACCGATCACGTTGCTGTTGAGGGTGCTGCCAACGGCAGGTAACACTGGTGGAGCGGCGTGCCGGCGGGGACTGCTGACTCTGCTCGGCTCTGGAGGCGTGCACCTACTGCTCAATCCAGTTGTCGCGTTCGCGTTGTTTGTGGGCTCGTCGTTTCTGGTGTACTTCACACCGGTGTTCGACGTACTCGTCCGCTACCACTGGGGGCACGTCTTGATGAGCGTGCTGTTTATCACCCTTGGGTACCTGTTCTTTTGGGTCTCTGTGGGGATCGACCCGGGCCCCAAGCAGTTGCCGATTCTGGCGCGCCTAGGTCTGCTGTTCGCCGTCATGCCTTTTCACGCCTTTTTTGGTATCGCACTGATGACCTCCACGACGGTGATCGGTGAATCCTTCTACAGCCAGTTGCAACTGCCGTGGGGTCCCGACCTCGCGCGCACGCAGTGGGCGGGCGGTGTGGTGGCCGCAGTGATCAGCGAGATTCCGATGGTGGTGGTCTGCCTGGTGCTGTTGGTGCAGTGGGTGCGTGCCGAACGCCGGCCCGATCTGCCCGAGTCCGTCGCCATTGATGGCAGCGACTCTCGAACCGTCGCAGCGATGGTGTCTCAGCTGGCACCGACCCAGCAACTGTCACCCTCAGTGGTCTACACGCGCGAAGTTCTGCAGACGCAGGCTGTTGGAGACGACGAAAAACGATGACAAGGCCATTGCCGCCCCGGCGATCAGGGGGTTGAGCAGTCCAGCGGCAGCAAGCGGCAGTGCGGCGATGTTGTAACCGAACGCCCATGCCAGATTGGTGCGCATCGTCCGTCGGGTGGCCGAGGCGAGGTGCAGGGCCAACGCGACGGTGGTGAGATCGTCGCGCACCAACACGATGTCGGCGGCGCCGATAGCGACATCGGTACCGCCACCGATAGCAATGCCCAGATCCGCCGAAGCCAGAGCGGGCCCGTCGTTAATGCCGTCACCGACCATCGCCACACAGGCACCGCTCCTGCGCGCGTCGTCGATGATGGCCACTTTCTCAGCCGGGAGCACCCCGGCGGTCACGTCATCGATGCCGACCTGCGCTGCTACGCGCTGCGCTGCGCCGGCGTTGTCGCCGGTGACCAACAACGTGCGAAGTCCCATGCGGTGCAACTCATCGACTGCCTGGCGAGCAGAGGGTTTGGCGCTATCGCGAATGTCGATGAGGCCCCGAACTGCATCGTCGACCGCGACGTACACCGCGGTGCCACCAGAGCGTTCGACGTCAGCGCGCTGCGCGTCGAGCGCGGCAGGCACCGCAGCGGTACGGGCAATCCACGTCGGCGAGCCCACCTGCACCCTCAGGCCGTCGATCACTCCACGCACGCCACTGCCGACGTCGGTGACCACCTCGACCGGTGCAGGAAGGGACTGCGGACCGGCCGCTGCGGCGATAGCGGTAGCGATGGGGTGGCTGGTGTGCTGCTCGAGTGTCGCGGCCCAGCCAAGGATCAACTCCGTGCTGTTGTTGTCGACGGTGTACACGCCGCTGACCTGAGGTCGCCCATTGGTGAGAGTGCCGGTCTTGTCGAAGACCACCACATCGATCGTCCCGGACAGTTCCAATGCGGAATGCCCTTTGAGGAAGATTCCCAGTTGGGCGCCGCGCCCGGTGGCGATCACCAGGGCCATCGGCATGGCCAGGCCCAGCGCGCACGGGCAGGCGATGACCAGCACGGCCACCGCGGCGCTCACGGCGTGCTCCCAGGACGCTCCGGTTAGTGACCAGCCCACGACAGTGCTCACAGCCAGGGCGATGACGCATGGTACGAAGATCGCGGCGATACGGTCAGCGACCCGTTGAGCGCGGGCCTTGGCCATCTGTGCGCTATCGACCAGCGCGATCATCTCCGCAAGGCGTGTGTCGTCACCGACTGCAGTGACTTCCACCCGTAATCGCCCGTCGAGGCAGGTAGTGCCCCCGACTGCGGTGGAGCGGTGGTTGGCTGATACTTGCACCGGCGTCGTCTCTCCGGTCATCGCACTGAGGTCCACACTGGCTGTGCCCTCGATCACATGCCCGTCCGAGGGAATGGTCTCACCCGGCAGCACGATGAGTCGTTGACCGACTTTGAGTTCCGCCAGGGGTATGAGCATGCTCGTACCCCCTGCACACTCGACGCGGGCCTCGGTTGCGCGTAGCGCGGCCAGCGCGCTCAATGCCTGGACAGCTTGTGTGCGGGCACGCGCTTCGTAGTAGCGTCCCGCCAGCACGAAGACCGTCACGCCGGCGGCAACTTCGAGGTAGATCGAGTCACTGGAGAAGATCGCTGACCACACCCCCTGACCCGCGGCAGACATCGCATCGGCCGAGAACATCGAATACATCGACAGGGCGGTCGCGGCCAGCACTCCCAGGGAGACGAGCGTGTCCATCGTGGCCACACCGGTCCGCAACGTACGCACCGCGGTGCGGTAGAACGGCCACGCACAATAGGTCACGACTGGTGCGGCAAGCGCCACCAACACCGCTTGCCACCCGGGAAAACGCAGGTCCGGGATGACGGCGAGCACTACGGAGAGGTTGGCCAGCGGCACGAACAGGGCCAGCGCGACGATCAGTCGGGTGAACAGCGCCTTCGCCGTCGACGCATCCTCGTTGACAGGAGGAGCCTGCTCGGTCAGTTCCGTAGCCGAATAGCCTGCCGTGTGAACAGCGTCGATCGCATCGGCCACGCCTGCGTGGCTATCGAGTTCCACGGTGGCCCGCCGAGTAGCGTAGTTCACCGAGGCGCGTACGCCGTCAATCTTGTTGAGTTTGCGTTCCACTCGGGCTGCGCACGCACCGCAGGTCATGCCACCTACATCGAGTTGGATGCGGCGGGTCGAGTACGTGTCGTCAACGAGGTCGGTCACGAGTGGCGCTTTCAGTAGGCGGTGAGGTGAGTCATGGCACCGCAGGAAATGCGAAAAGTGTGTCAGATGGTGGCGGCCAACCTGGCGAAGCCACCTTCGGCTACTAAGCAGGGTAGTTTGTTCTAGACTGGCAGCAAAGACAAGGCGATCAGGCAGGCGACGGTGACTCAATTCGGTTCGTTGGAACGCGCAGTGATGGACGTGCTGTGGGGCGCTTCTGCGGCGATGAGTGTGCACGACATTGTCGATGCGTTGGCCGATCGCGATCTGGCGTACACGACGGTGTTGACCGTGGTAACCAATCTGCACAAGAAGGGCTTCGCCGGACGCGAGAAGATCAGCCGCGCCTACAGGTACTTCCCGTTGCAGTCGCGGGAGGAGGCGACGTCGCAGACACTGCGACGGGTGCTCGATGCCAGCGGCGATTCCACGGCGGTCCTGATGCATTTCGCGCGGATGGTTACCCCCGAGGAGCGCGAGGTCCTTAGCGAACACTTGTCCCGGACGCGGACGGATCGTCCGAGAAGGCGCTGAGAGTGTGAGCGTTGCTTTGGCCCACCTGGTGGGCGCGGCCGTGCTGGGTGTGTTGGGTCCTTACGTTCTCGACCGATTGCCACAGCGATGGTCACCGCGGGTAGTGATCACCGCATGGGTCAGCAGCATTGCCACTGCGGTGGGACTGCTTCTCCTGTCGGCGCTGTCGGCCTTATGGCCCGATGCGCCGCCTGCGGAGCGTTTCGTCGACACGTTGGCTCGGTGCGCTGGCGCTGTCCTGCATGCGGTGCGCGACGATTTCAGCCAGGTGTATGGCATCACCGTCGCCGTCGTGCTGTTCGCCGTGGTCGCTCGCACCGCGATGTCGTGCGCTCGTCACACGCGCGATGTGCAACGTGTGCAACGCCTTCATCGCGACGTCGTTGCGGTGGTAGGCAGCACCGAACCCGATACCCCCGACGTACTCTGGATCGATCATCCCCACCCCATGGCCTACTGCGTCGGCGGACGCAGCGGTTTCGTGGTAGCCACCAGCGCGCTGCGCACACGCGTGCCGGCCGAGGCGCGGGCAGCAGTACTGGCACACGAGTTCGCCCATCTAAGGTCTCGTCACGACCGGGTCCTGGCGGTCTGCGACGTCATGGCACGTGCTCTGCCCTTCGTACCGCTGTTTCGGCGGGCGCCAGCGGCGGTCGCGGCCCTGATCGAAGTGGATGCCGACATGTCGGCAGCCCGGGTCACCAGCACGGCTGCGGTACGCAGCGCACTGGCCCATGTCACCGGTCAGGGCGTAGGCCCCGGGACCCCCATGCAGCACTCCACGCGCTACCGGCTGCGCATGCTCGACAATGGCGTGATCGAGCCGACCAAATCGAAGTACGCAGCGGCGAGTGTACTGCCACTTCTGGGTGCCGCATTGTGTACCGTTGCAGCACTTCCGGTGCTCTCAGTTGTTGCGCATGGGCTCACCGCGTGAGTCCCCGCACCGCCACGTTCACTCTTCAGCAGTTAGTGTCGCAAACCCGGTGACGTTTCGTTCATCTGCGCCACCGGTAACGACGACCTTCACCGGCGCGTGTCTCATGGTGTTGCGCGCACGCCCCGCGCGCGCCGCCCCCGCGAGGCCCAGAGTGCATCTTCGCCATCGGACCCGCCAGCCGAGAGACTGTCGCAACAGGATGCATAATCCACGTCACCAGGGTCATACCGGGATCGCGTCAGCTATGCATCGGGGCGTGCAGTCTCGACATGGCCCACGTGGCGCTGTGCAGCACCACG
>NZ_JBEXMX010000133.1:0-7472 GCF_040610755.1 Gordonia sp. NPDC003585
CGAACGTCAGCGTCGAACCACCTTGATCCAGCAGCGCGACAACACCCAGGCCCGCCTCGACCGGTTGCGGGGAGTGCAGCCGCGCAAGGTGGCCGCCGGCCCGTCGGCCGCCGAATTGCTGTCCAACCTGTTCCCGCCCATGCCGGGCCGGCCGGCAGGCCCGAGCGCCACACCGGCAGCGGGAGACAACCAGGCCCTGGCCGTCGCGGCGGAAGCAGCCGCCAGGCTGGCGCTCGACCTCGGGCAGAAGGCACTCGCGGCCATCGTCGGCCAACAGCAACTCCCGCAATCCCAGTTGCTCAACGAACTCGGTATCGGCGGCTCGGACATGACGGGCAGCAGCGGGAACTCGCTGATCGCGCGCCTCGGATCGGGCAGTCTGGGATCGCTGTTCGGCAGTTCGTCGGGCAACGGCCAGGTCCGCCCGGGCCTGCGCGGTCCGCAGGCCGTCGAACTCGTGGTGAATCGCGCGCTCTCGCAGCTCAACGTCCCCTACGCGTGGGGCGGCGGCAACGCGAACGGCCCGACCCAGGGCATTCGTGACGGCGGTGTCGCCGACAGCTTCGGCGACTACAACAAGACAGGGTTCGACTGCTCGGGCCTGATGATCTACGCGTTCGCGGGCGTCGGCATCGAGCTACCGCACTACACCGGCTATCAGTACACGTCCGGTCCGCAGGTGCCGCTGTCACAGATACGACGCGGCGACATGATCTTCTACGGCCCCAACGCCAGCCAGCACGTCGCGCTCTACCTCGGCGACAACAAGATGGTGGAGGCCCCGCAGTCCGGTGACGTGGTCAAGGTGTCGCCGCTGCGGACCGACGGTGCGATGCCCAACGTCGTGCGGCTCCTCTGAGTCGGACTCTGTGCGTTGGACATCCTCTGGGTCGGACGTCTCCCGGCGCACGGTTGATCGACGATCAATCGATCGACCATCGGACGGCGCGCCCACCCTTCTTGGCCCGTTTTCAGTTGACGCGGCTAGGCTGGCATGCACACGTGTGACGTGAGTCGATTCCCGATGAACGGGGCGGCTGGTGTCACGGACATCGGGCAGCATGCCCGCGGGTGGGGGTACCCGTCGGACGACGGTCCCACCGGCACGGACCAGACCGGTACGGACAGGAGCACGGGTTGACCTCATCGCACCCCCAACGCGAGACCTCGCTGGACAAGAGCGGTTCAGCATCCGCTGCCGGCGAGACGGTGCTGACCGACGCCGACGTCAAATTGCTCGAACGAGCGATCTACGAGGTAAAGCGCGTCATCGTCGGACAGGATCAGCTCGTCGAGCGCATTCTGGTCGGATTGCTCGCGCGCGGCCACATCCTCCTCGAGGGCGTCCCCGGCGTCGCCAAGACGCTGGCGGTGGAGACCTTTGCCACCGTGGTCGGCGGCTCGTTCTCCCGCGTCCAGTTCACTCCCGACCTCGTGCCCACCGACCTGATCGGCACCCGGATCTACCGGCAGGGACGCGAGGAGTTCGACACCGAACTCGGACCCGTGGTCGCGAACTTCCTGCTCGCCGACGAGATCAACCGCGCTCCCGCCAAGGTGCAGTCGGCGCTCCTCGAGGTGATGGCCGAGCGGCACGTGTCGATCGGTGGCACCACGTACCCGATGCCCGACCCGTTCCTGGTGATGGCCACCCAGAACCCGATCGAGAACGAAGGCGTCTATCCGCTACCGGAAGCGCAGCGCGACCGCTTCCTGTTCAAGATCCTGGTCGACTATCCGTCGGTCGAGGAAGAACGCGAGATCGTCTACCGGATGGGCAACGTGCCGCCCACTGCGTCGCAGGTGCTCGATCCGGCCGCCATGCTGCGGCTGCAGAAGACCGCCGCGAACGTGTTCGTCCACCACGCCCTCGTCGACTACGTGGTGCGGGTGATCAACGCGACCCGACGGCCGGCCGAACTCGGACTCACCGACGTCGCGGCCTGGCTCTCCTACGGTGCGTCCCCGCGTGCGACGCTGGGCATCGTCGCGGCCGCCCGTGCGCTGGCACTCGTCCGCGGGCGCGATTACGTCGTGCCCCAGGACATCGTCGAGATCATGCCCGACGTGCTGCGGCACCGCTTGGTGCTCAGCTACGACGCGCTCGCGGACGAGATCGACGCCGATCAGGTCATCAACCGGGTGCTGCAGACCGTCGGACTGCCGCAGGTCGGTGCGCAGCAGGTGCCCGCGGCGTCGTATCCGGCCGGAGCGCCCACAGTCGGTGCGGGTGCGCAGGTACCCGCAGGCAACGGATACCCCGCGCCGGCCCCGCAGGGTGCTCCCGGCCCGGTCAATCCCGCACAGGTGAACCAGACGACAGCGCGGTATGGCGGCTAACAAGGATCTGCCCAACCTCGGTGCTGGACTGCTCGAGGAACCCCAACTGACGGCTGCGTTGCGCACGCTCGAACTGACGGTGCGCCGCAAGCTCGACGGTGTGCTGCAGGGCGAGCACCTCGGCCTGATCCCCGGTCCGGGCTCCGAACCGGGTGAGGCACGCGAGTATCAGCCCGGCGACGACATCCGCCGGATGGAATGGTCGGTGACCGCGCGGACCACTCAACCGCACGTCCGGCAGATGATCGCCGACCGTGAGCTGGAGACCTGGCTGGTGGTCGACGCATCGGCGAGTCTGGATTTCGGCACGACGAACTGCACCAAACGCGACCTTGCCGTCGCAGCGGCCGCCGCGATCGTCCACCTGACCACCGAGGGCGGCAACCGGCACGGCGCGCTGGTTGTCACCGGTGACGACATCGTCAGGATCCCGGCGCGCAGCGGTCGCGCGCACGCACAGACGCTGCTGAAGGCGATCGCCACCACTCGACGCAGCGCGCCGGGTGTGCGCGGCGACCTCAAGGGCGGGATCGAGGCGCTTCGGCGCCCACAACGTCGTCGGGGGCTCGCCGTGGTGATCAGTGACTTCCTGGGTCCGATCGACTGGGAGCGGTCACTGCGCGCGATCGCGGCTCACCACGAGTTGTTGGCCGTCGAGGTGCTCGACCAACGCGATCTCGAACTGCCCGCCGTCGGCGAGGTGACCCTGGCCGACGCCGAGTCCGGCGAGATCCGCGAGGTGACGATCAACGACAAGCTGCGCGCCGACTTCGCCGCGGCCGCCCGGGCCCATCAACAGAAGGTGCATCGGACGATCCGTAGTTGCGGCGGGCCGGTGCTGACGTTGCGCACCGACCGCGACTGGATGACCGACACCATCAAGTTCGTCGCTCAGCGCCGGCGCGGTCTGGCTGCGGGGGTGGGATGAGCAGGATCTTCTCGAGCCCGTGGTGGCTCTTGTTGCTGCTGGCTGTCGTCGTCCTCGCGGTCACCTACTTCTACGTTCAGCGGTTGCGTCGCAAACGGGCGTTCACCTTCGCCAACCTCGAAGTGCTCGACCAGGTTTCACCGCCGCAGCACAACCGGCTGCGGCATGTTCCGATCGCCCTGCTGCTGGTTGCGCTGATCCTGCTGACCGTTGCGATGGCGGGTCCGCAGGCCGATCGGCAGGTACCGCGCAACAAGGCCACCGTGGTGCTCGTCATGGACGTGTCGCGCTCGATGAACGCCACCGACGTCGCGCCGTCGCGTATCCGGGCGGCCCAGGAGGCCGCCAAGAAGTTCGCCGACGATCTGACCGAGGGCATCAATCTCGGTCTCATCTCCTTCGCCGGGACCCCCTCGACCTTGGTGTCGCCGACGCCCGACCACACCGCGACCAAGAAGGCGGTCGACAAACTGGTGTTGGCCGACAAGACCGCGACCGGCGAAGGCATCTTCGCCGCGCTCGACCAGATCCGCACACTCAATGCGGTACTCGGCGGTCCGGAGGCGGCGCCACCGGCCCACATCGTCTTGTTGTCCGACGGCAAGCAGACCGTGCCCGACGAGCCCACCGACCCGCGCGGCGCATTCACGGCGGCCCGAAAGGCGAAGGAAGAGGGGGTGCCAGTTTCCACGATCTCGTTCGGAACCTCGTACGGCACCGTGGAACTCGACGGTGACCGGGTGCCCGTGCCGGTCGACGACCCCTCGCTCAAGCAGATCGCGAACCTGAGTGGTGGCAACTTCTTCACCGCGCAGTCGCTCGACGAGCTGAACCGGGTCTACGAGAAGCTCCAGAGCGAGATCGGCTACGAGACACGACGCGGCGACAATTACCGTCCATGGCTCATCGCCGGTACGTTGTTCGCGCTGGCGTCTGCGTTCGCGGCCCTCGCCATCAACCGGCGTCTGCCCTGACCGTCGGGCGCATACCCGCAGCGAGGACTCGAACCCGACCCCGATAGGTTGACATCTATGACAGCAAGCAACGAAGCTCAGTCCGATCAGCGGCCGTCGCGGTCGGTCTTGGTGACCGGAGGCAATCGCGGGATCGGGCTCGCGGTCGCCCGTCGCCTCGCTGCCGACGGGCACAAGGTCGCGGTCACCCACCGCGGATCCGGCGCACCCGAAGGACTGTTCGGCGTGCAGTGCGACGTCACCGACTCCGAGTCGCTCGACCGTGCCTTCAAGGAGGTGGAAGCCCATCAGGGTCCGGTGGAGGTGCTGGTCGCCAACGCCGGCATCACCGACAACATGCTGTTGATGCGGTTGTCCGAGGAGTCGTTCGAGAAGGTCATCGACGCCAACCTCACCGGCGCCTTCCGTTGCGCGAAGCGCGCCACCAAGGGCATGCAGCGCGCGAAGTGGGGGCGCATGATCTTCCTCGGGTCGGTGGTCGCGATGTCGGGCATCCCCGGGCAGGTCAACTACGCGGCGTCCAAGGCGGGTCTGATCGGAATGGCGCGGTCGATCGCGCGTGAGATCGGGTCCCGCAACATCACCGCCAACGTCGTGGCACCGGGCTTCATCGACACCGACATGACCGCCGCCATGGAAGACCGCTATATCGAGATGGCCAAGCAGGCTATTCCGCTGGGCCGCACCGGAAAGCCGGAAGACGTGGCCGCCGCGGTGAGTTTCCTGGCCTCCGACGACGGTGGCTACATCACCGGCGCCGTGATCCCGGTCGACGGCGGCATGGGCATGGGCAACTGAGCGGACCCCAGCCAAGACCTCCAGCAAATCTCGCAGTACGACACCCCCAACCTGATCAGGAGCACTGCAGTGACCGGAATCCTGGACGGCAAGACCGTCCTCATCACGGGCATCATCACCGACGCGTCGATCGCCTTCCATGCCGCCGCCATGGCGCAGGAGCAGGGCGCCAAGGTCATCATCACCGGCATCCCCGAGCGACTGCGCCTCATCGACCGCATCGCCAAGCGACTCCCGCAGGAGGTGCCGCCGGCGATCGGACTCGACGTCACCGACCCCGAGGGTCTGTCGACTCTGGCCGATCGGGTCCGCGAACACGCCCCTGAGGGTGTCGATGGGGTGCTGCATTCCATCGCTTTCGCGCCGAAGACCCTGTTGGGGCCGGACATGGTGCCATTTCTCGAGGGGCCGGGGCCCGACGCAGCGAAGGCGTTCGAGGTGTCGGCGTGGAGCTATGCCTCACTGGCACAGGCAATGCTGCCGGTGATGAATGAGGGCGGGTCGATCGTCGGGATGGACTTCGATCCGCGCCGTGCGATGCCGTACTACAACTGGATGAGCGTCGCGAAGGCTGCTCTGGAGTCGGTCAATCGCTACGTGGCGCGGGAAGTGGGCGAGGCCAAGAACATTCGCTCGAACCTCGTCGCGGCCGGCCCGATCAAGACGCTGGCGGCCAAGGCGATTGCCGGCACCGCCACCGATGATGCCAAGCAGCTGAACATGCTCAACACCTACTGGGACGGGGCTTCGCCGATCGGTTGGGACATCGACGACCCGACTGTCGTGGCCAAGTCGATCTGCGCGTTGCTGTCGGATTGGCTGCCGGGCACCACGGGGTCGATCGTCTACGTCGACGGCGGTGCAAGCCACAACCTTTGGTTCCCAGAGGGTTTCGCCGACCAGGTGTGAACAACGTGACGAACGGACGAGGCGCAGAAGGGGTCGGCGCAGACACGCTCGATGCAGACGAGCGAGTCACCGCCGGGTTCGACTCCGTGCTGTTCCTGTCCTTCGGTGGCCCCGACGGTCCGGACGACGTGATGCCGTTCCTGGAGAACGTGACTCGGGGTCGGGGAGTACCACGGGATCGGCTCGAGGCGGTGGCGAAGCACTACCAGCACTTCGGCGGTGTTTCGCCGATCAATCGGCTCAACCTCGACATGATCGACGCATTGCGCGCTGGTCTTGCTGCGCGTGGCCGCGATCTGCCGGTGTGGTTCGGGAACCGAAACTGGACACCGATGGCCGAGGACACGCTCGCCGAGATGTACCGCGCGGGGCACCGGCGGATTCTGGTGTTCCCGACCTCAGCGTGGGGTGGGTATTCGGGATGCCGGCAGTATCACGAGGACATCGATCGCGCGCTGCGGTCGCTGGCACGACTCGAACCGACCAGTACCGCAAGCGATTCCGGCGTCGTCCTACGAAAGCTGCCGCAATATTGGGCGGAGCCGGCCTTCCTCGACGCCGGTGCTGACGCTGTCCGACGTGCGGCGGCGTCGTTACCTGACGCGACGACCCGTCCGCGACTGGTGTTCACCGCGCATTCGGTGCCGATGTCCGCCGACCGATCGTCGGGACCCCCCGACGACTCTGGCTTGTACTCGCGACAGGTGCTGGCCTCGGCGACCGCCGTCGCCGAGCGGCTCGGCTACGACGAATTCGATCAGGTGTGGCAATCACGGTCGGGCCCACCGCAGGTTCCGTGGCTGGAACCCGACATTTGCGACCACCTGGAAGATCTTGCCGCACAAGGTGTCACGCAGGTCATTGTGTATCCGATCGGCTTCATCTCCGATCATCTCGAAGTTATTTGGGATCTCGACAACGAGGCTGCGGAGCTCGCGGCCGAGCTGGGCATGGGCTACGCCCGTGCCGACACCGTGGGCACCGACCCCCGCTTCGTCGACATGATCATCGACATGGTCGACCGATACGCCGACGGTGGTGGCGACACCGACGCCTTCGGCTGCGGCGACAACGGAAGCCTGTGCCGTCCCGAATGCTGCGCGCCACCCGCTCGACCGGCGAGAAGCGGCCGTCCCACCGCTCCCTGATCTGAAGAGTTGGTGACCAGGTCGGTGACCTGGGCAAATGTACTGGCAGCCCGCCCGCAAAATCTAGGGGAAGAACTTCTTCCCCGGGGTTCATAGTCGTCCGCGAGAATTTTCTGGGGGAGGACACCAAGGGTAGGGGAAGAAGCTTCTTCCCCTACTTTTGTGGCGGCGGATCGCGGTTAATTCGCTCGACGACGACGATGTTCCCGGTTCCAAGGACTGCGTTGGGTCGGGGACCTCGTTTGTGGTCAGAGACCTTCGGAAGCGCTGACGGTCTTTGTGATCCATCCCGGCATTTCCGGAGAGCTCAGGTTGTGAGTGCCTCCTCCGGATTGAGGGTGCGCATGTGAGCGTAGTGGAGTTGCTCAGCGTGGT
>NZ_JBEXMX010000134.1:0-7219 GCF_040610755.1 Gordonia sp. NPDC003585
CGCGAGTGTGGCGAGTTCTCGGATCTGGCCGGCGAGTTCGACGCCGGTCGGCCCGCCGCCGGCCACAGCGAACGTCAACCACGACCGCTGCAGGTCGGCGTCGGAGGCCGATTCGGCCATCTCGAACGCGCCGATCACTCGGCGCCGGATCGCGAGTGCGTCGTCGAGGGTCTTCATTCCCGGTGCGTGAGCGGCGAATTCGTCGTTCCCGTGGTAAGCGGTGCGCATACCCGCGGCCACCACGAGATGGTCGTAGCGCAGGGTGAATTCGGATCCGTCGATGCGCGTCACCGTCACCGTCTGCGCGGTCGCGTCGACAGCCGTCGCCTCGCCGAGCGCTACGTCGGCATTTCGCTGCCGACGCAACAAATGTCGCACCGGGCTGGAGATGGCACCCTCGGACAGCAGTCCCGTCGCACATTGATAGAGCAGCGGCTGGAACAGGTGGCTGGTCCCGCGGTCCACCACCGTCACGTCCACCGTGCTGCGTTTGAGTCGCCGGGCGCAATGCAGTCCGCCGAACCCGGCTCCGATGACGACGACGTGAGGTCTGACCTTGGCCACGGAACCGATTGTTGCAGGCGCGGGGACTCAGCGTTGCACGCCGTGCAGTGCGATCGCCGTCATCTGCTCTACCCAGTCGTCGTCGAGCACGGCGTCGGGGTCGAGGAGCAGGCGCAACATGGCGGCGCCGCCCATCACCTCGATCAACCGGTCGGCATCGACGTCGGCACGCACCTCACCGCTGTCGGCGGCCTCGACGAGCCTGGTGTGCACCGCACCGAAGGCCTCGGCGAACCTGCCATGTACGCGCGTCGCCAGTTCGGCATCGGCGCCCATGTCGGCGATCAGGCCGGGCAGGGCTGCGCGCGTGACCGGGCTCGCGAACAGGTCGCGGGCCACCACGACCATCGCCCGGATGTCTGCGGCAATATCGCCGGTCGTCGGCGGCAGCATGGTGGCCGGAGGAAACGCCGCCTCGTGGACGAGCTCCGGTTTGCCGCTCCAGCGCCGGTACAGCGCCGTCTTGGTGGTCTGTGCCCGTTCGGCGATGGCCGCCATCGTCAGTCGGCTGTACCCGACGTCGACGAGCAGTTCGGCGGCCGCGTCGAGCACCGCGGCGTCGATTCGTCCGTCCCGCGGTCGTCCGGGTGCTACAGCAACCTCATCGGCATTTTTCACCATTACGCAACTCACCGTAGCGTATCTGTGCGACGCTGGGCGCCATGGCGACCACCGAACACACCACCGAACCGACCGTCGGGCATGTTGACAATCTCCAGCGATCCAGTCGCGACAGCACCTCGATTCCCGAGGCCCTCGCGCACTGGTTGACATCGGTGTCCGGAGCGTCGTCGCGTCCGACGGTCACGGTGGAGAGCGGAGTCGACGCGAACGGCATGTCGTCGGAGACCATCCCGCTGCATGTCGACTGGGCCGATGGCCACGCCGACGACTGGGTGATGCGCATGGCGCCCGCCGACGCCGACGTCCCGGTGTTCCCGGAATACCGGATGAATCATCAGTTCGACGTCATGCGCCTGGTCGGCGAGCACACCGACGTCCCCGTCCCGCCGGTCCGGTTCCTCGAACCCACCGGGGAGGTACTCGGTCAGCCGTTCTTCGTCATGGAACGACGAGACGGGGAGGTTCCACCGGACGTCATGCCGTACACGTTCGGCGACAACTGGTTTTCCGACGCCGCGCCCATCGACCAACGTGCACTGCAGGATTCGACGATCAAGGTGATCGCCGGCATCCACGCCATCGCCGATCCGACCGAGACCTTCGGTTTCCTCCTCGACGCCCTGCCGCCGGGCGACACACCCCTGCGTCGTACCTTCGCCGCGCTGCGTCGCTGGTACGACTACTCGGTCGAGGGAATCGGCCCGTCGCCGCTCGTCGCGCGTGCACTGGACTGGCTGGAAGCCAACTTCCCCGACGACATTGCGGCCGCCGATCCCGTCCTCACCTGGGGTGACGCTCGAATCGGCAACGTCATGTACCGAGACTTCGCGCCGACCGCGGTACTCGACTGGGAGATGGCCACCGTGGGCCCACGCGAACTCGACGTGTCGTGGACGATTTTCGCGCACATGGTCTTCCAGGAACTGGCCGGCCTCGGCGGACTCCCGGGTCTGCCAGATGTGTTGCGCGAGGAAGATGTTCGATCCACCTACCGCGAGCTGACCGGAGTCGAACTCGGTGACCTGCGCTGGTTCTACATCTACGCGGGCGTCCAATGGTGTTGCGTGTTCATGCGCACCGGCGCGCGCCGCGTCCACTTCGGCGAGATGGACGCGCCGCACGACATCGACGGCACACTGTTCTATCACCGCAGTCTGCTCGAACGCCTGCTGAGCGAAGGGAACTGACATGACGGGCCTGGGACCACTCGACGAGTTCCCGATTCATCAACTGCCCCAACCGATCGCGTGGCCGGGCGAGTCGAATCGCAACTTCTACGACCGCGCCTACCTCAATGCGCATGACCGCAGCGGCGACATCTTCCTCATCACCGGGATCGGTTACTACCCGAACCTCGGCGTGAAGGATGCCTTTGTCCTCGTCCGGCGCGGGGACGTCCAGACCGCCGTCCACCTCAGCGACGCCATCGACGACGATCGGCTGAACCAGCAGGTCGGCGGCTACCGGATGGAGGTCTCCGAACCACTCCGGCGGCTGCATCTCACCCTCGACGAGACCGAGGGCGTGGCGGTCGACCTCACATGGAACGGGCTGTTCGACCCCATCCTGGAGCAACCCCACCTCATGCGCGCGAGCACCAAGGTCACACTCGATGCGCAGCGTTTCGCTCAGGTCGGCACCTGGACCGGGTCGATCACGATCGACGGGGAGCACATCGCGGTGGAGCCCGACCGCTGGATCGGTTCCCGGGACCGCTCGTGGGGTCTGCGGCCGGTCGGCGAACCCGAACCGGCCGGACGGCCCGCCGATCCCCCATTCGAAGGGATGTGGTGGCTCTACATCCCGATGGCGTTCGACGACTTCCAGATGGTCCTCATCGTCCAGGAGGAACCGAGCGGGTACCGATCGCTCAACGATTGCGTGCGGGTGTGGAAGGACGGGCGGGTCGAACAACTCGGCTGGCCACGTATCGACGTCCAGTACACGTCGGGCACCCGCATCCCGACCGGTGCCACCATCACCGCGACCACCCCCGACGGCGCGACGATCCACCTCGACGTCGAGTCCCGGCTCGCGGTGCCCATCCACGTCGGCGGCGGCTACGGCGGTGACCCGGACTGGATCCACGGCGTGTGGCGGGGCGAGAAGTTCACCGAACGCCTCACCTACGACATGACCGACCCGGCGATCATCGGGCGCGCCGCGTTCGGCGTCATCGACCACGTCGGCCGGGCGGTGTGTCGCGAAGCCGACGGCACCACCCGCGAGGGGTGGGGTCTGTTCGAGCACGGCGCCCTGGGACGCCACGATCCGTCCGGATTCGCCGACTGGCTGTCCGTCGCCCCCTGAGTCTGTTCGCGTGTAGCGTGTCGTCGCATGGGGCACCCCTCATGAGCGAACCACTCAGCGAACCCACAATCACCTTTACGTTGGAGTACGTCCGGGGCGGTCGCCTCGGACGCTCGTCCGCGGTTCGGGGCGTGGCTCGACAATCACCTGTGTGCCCTCGGTGGCTCGGCGTGGAAGGCCACCCCGGACCGTGACGGGTCGTTTCGGCCGCTGATTGAGAAGTGTTCGCGAACTTGTCGCTGTGTAAAGGTGCGCCGGCGAAACAACCCCTGACGAGGTCAACAGGTTCGAGCAGAGAGGTTCATGTGGTCGAAACAATCTGGGTAGGAATCGATGTCGGCCGTCACGCACACCACGCCGCCGCTGTGGACGACGCGGGGACGGTGCTGTGGTCACGTCGGGTACCGAACGATCAGGCGGCCATCGAAGCGATTGTGGACCAGGCGTGCCGTGTCGAATCGGTGGTGTGGGCGATCGACATGACCGCGCCGGAATCGGCCCTCCTCCGAGGGGTGTTGTCCCGCCGCGGCCAACACATTCGCTATGTACCTGGTCGCGTTGTGCACAGCATGACCGGCGCTTTCGCCGGCGAAGGCAAAACCGACGCCCGCGACGCGGTGGTGATCGCCCAGACCGCGCGCCTGCGTGGTGATCTCGCGACGGTCGCGGTCCCTGATGACGTCGCGATCGAACTCGACCTGTTGACCGGGCATCGCCGCGACTTGGTCACCGAACGCACACGAGGCATCAATCGACTGCGCGGCCTGCTGACCCGCATCTTCCCCGGTCTCGAACGGTGCTTCGACTACTCGACGTTGACTGGTTTGGCGTTCGTCACCCGCTTCACCACACCGTCGGCGATTGATGGGGTCTCCGACGAGGAGATTTACGACCACCTACGCGGTCAAGGAGTCCGCCGGCCGACCATCCCGAAGATGATCAGCAAGGCGCGTGCCGCCGCGGCCGCGCAGACCGTCGCTCTGCCTGGTGAGGCGACCACGGCATTGCTGGTGCAGCAGGCGGCTACCTCGCTGATGGCGCTCACTCGCCAGATCACCTACCTGGATAAACAGATCGCCGAGGTGTTCCGCCGAGACCGCCACGCCCGGATTCTTGAATCCGTACCCGGTATCGGCACCCGAAGTGGTGCCGAACTCATCGCGTTCACTGGTGGCGACCTCACGTCGTTCGGCTCGGCTGCCAAACTGGCTGCCTACGCCGGTCTTGCTCCCGTCCCGCATGATTCAGGTAACCGGCGGGGCACATTGCGTAGACCGCAGCGCTACCACCGGGGTCTGCGGAAGGTGTTCTACATGGCCGCACTCAACAGCTCGCAACGCGACGGACCATCACGGGAGTTCTACCAGCGCAAACGACGCGAGAACCGCTCTCACGTGCATGCGCTCATCTCGCTGGCCAGACGGTTGATTGATGTTGTGTGGGCACTCATCCGTGATGGCCGAGAATGGACTCCGAGGGGCGCCGGCCCGCCCATCGCGGAGGCTGCCGCCTAGCCCCTGAGATCATTCAGACGCCGCTGCACGCACCGCCGCGGTGAGGTCGTCGATCGTGTTCGGTTGTAGCCGATTCTCGTCGAGGAAGAATGTGGGGGTGCCTTGGACCCCGAGAGCCAGACCGTCAGCGACGTCGGCGCGGATCCGTTCGAGCGTGGCCGGGCTGTTGTAGACCGTGTCGAAGGCCGCCATATCGAGATCGAGGTCGACGGCGAAGCTACGGAACAGGTCGTCAGCGGGGACTTGCTGTTCGCCCCAATGGGTTTGGGTGGTGAACATGCGCTGGTACATCTGCTCGAACCGCCCCTGCTGGGCGGCGGCTTCGACCGCGCGAGCAGCACGTTCGGCGTTGAAGTGTCCGGGCATCGGAAAGTAGCGGACGACGAACGTAACGCGGTCGCCGTAGGTTCGCCGCAGATCCTCGATGACCGGGTAGATGGCTCCGCAGGCTTCGCACTCGAAGTCCAGGAACTCGACGAATTGCGCCCGGCTCTGCGCAGGCGACGTCAGCCGATGACTGTCGGGCCGGGCCACCAGATCAGACACCGCGGCGGTATCGGACGGGGCGGGTGTGGAAGTGTCCTGATCGACGAGGACGGCGACTCCGATACCGACGATAATGGTTACGAAGAACGCCCACGCGAACTTGGTTGGTCTGGTCATACGTTCAACGTAGAGGCGATGTCGGCGGGAATGAGGATCGGTCTCATCAGGCCGGGGGTTGCCTTCGGGGTAGCGCCCGGAATGTATGATGATGTCTGTTCTCTGTCTTCATGGGTGCGCGCTACAAGCGGATCAGATTCTGTATCCGGCAGCGAGGAGTCTCTGGCGTTTCCTCTGGGAGCGGACCATCGAGACTCCGGGCAGACGGTGAGCCGGGCAGTGACCAGCGCGGCCAGCCGGGCCCTGCGCCGGATCGGGGGGGTCAGCGCTCGGGTGAATGCTGCGCTCGTTCGTCGGGACTCCTGAATGCGGTGAGGGTGATCAAGATGGCAGCGCCGCCGACGATGAATGTGTCAGCGAGGTTGAACGTTGGCCACCAACCGGTGTGGAGATAGTCAGTGACCACTCCGTCGGGGAACCGATCGATGAGATTAGCGCTTGCCCCGCCGAGGATCGCTGCTAACCCCAGCCGCCCGAGGTGCCCGGTGCCTGGCGCCATCCGCCAGGAGGTGACCGCGACGATGAAGGTGATGATTCCGGTGACTGTGGGCAGCACCCATGCCGGGGCATCGGCGGCGATCGAAAACGCCGCGCCCGGATTGAATGCCAGCCGCAGCTGCACCGGCCCCGTTCCGATGACTGCGCCGTCCGCGAGCGCGCTTGTGGCCCATGCCTTGACGGCCAGATCGGTGGCCGCGAGTCCGACAGCGACGGCCAGCAGCCCGCACCGCCGTGTGAGGCGTACGCGGCGGTGCGCCACCGGAACCGCGGTGATCACTGCCCGACCGTCACTACGGACGGAGTCCGCTGGCCAGTTCCGGTCCTCGCCCGGGCTAGCGCTTTGACCCGGCCGGCGCGGACTCCGTTGGCGATGACGACGATCTCGGCGAGTTCGTGGACGGCGACGACGGCGGCGAGGCCGAGTATCCCGAACAGCGCGAGAGGGATGAGGATCGCGATCAGAGCGAGGGACAGGCCGACGTTCTGCAGCATGATCTTCCGGGCGCGTCGGGCGTGATCGAGTGCCTGCGGGAGGGTGCGGAGGTCTTCGCCCATGAGGGCGACGTCGGCGGTTTCGATCGCTACGTCCGATCCCATGGCGCCCATGGCGATGCCGAGGTCGGCGGTGGCCAGGGCGGGAGCGTCGTTGACGCCGTCGCCGACCATCGCGGTGAACGAGTTCGTTCGGAGGTCGCCGATGATGCGGGCCTTGTCTTCGGGGCGGAGGTCGGCGTGTACGTCGTCGATGCCGGCGATCTTCGCCAGCGCGTTGGCGGTGGCGGTGTTGTCGCCGGTGAGCATCGCGACCGTGGCGCCGCTGCGGTGCAGGTGCTCGATTACCGCGCCGGCTTCGGGGCGAAGCTCGTCACGGACGGCGACCGCGCCGATGACCTGACCGTCGTGTTCGACCAGGACGGCGGTGGCGCCGCCGGCCTGCATGGCCGCGACCCGCTCCTCGAGCGGGCCGGACTCGATCCAGCCGGGACGGCCCAGCCGCGCGGGCCGTCCGTCGACGAGGCCGGTCAGGCCGGCCCCGGGAACAG
>NZ_JBEXMX010000135.1:0-7110 GCF_040610755.1 Gordonia sp. NPDC003585
CCCAAAACGCTTCCGGCGCTACCGCCCTGCCCATACCGGCTACCTCTCACACGAGGCCTGTTGCGTCGACCGATTGAGGCTGCCCCTACCCTTGGTGTCTTCCCCCAGGAATTTCTAGCGGAAGACTATAAACCCCGGGGAGGAAGCTCTTCCCCTAGATTTTGCGGGCACGACGCCATGGTGTTTCCCCAGGTCAAAAGCCGACAACCGAAGTCTTCGGCTCAGACGGACAACTTCCGCAGTCGGGGTTCGAGGTCGCGTTGGAAGTACTCGAGGAACCGTCGCTGATCGTGTCCAGGGGCGTGGAAGACCAGATGGTTGAGTCCGCAGTCGGTGTAGAACTTGACCTTCTCGACCGCTTCGTCTGGATCGGATGCGACGATCCACCGCTTGGCGACCTGCTCGATCGGGAGTTCGTCGGCGAGGCGTTCCATCTCGGTGGAGGAGTTGACGCTGTGCTTCTGTTCGGCGGTCAGCGACAGCGGCGCCCAGAAGCGGGTGTTCTCCAGGGCGAGTTCGGGATCCGGGTCGTAGGAGATCTTGATCTCGATCATCCGGTCGATCGCGTCGAAGTCGCGTTCGGCCTTCTCCGCACCCTCCTTGACGGCGGGGATCAGCTTCTCCTGGTAGAGGTCCGCCCCCTTGCCGGAGGTACAGATGAAGCCGTCGCCGGCCCGTCCCGCATACCGTGCGACGACGGGTCCGCCGGCCGCCACGTAGACCGGGATCGGTTGTGAGGGAACGTCATACATGTACGCACCCTGCGTGTGGTAGTACTCGCCGTCGAAGTTGACCTCCTCGCCGGTCCACAGTTCGCGCATCAGCTTGATGGCCTCGCGCAGGCGAGCGAAGCGCTCCTTGAACTCGGGCCACTCGCCCTGGAATCCGGTGGCGTATTCGTTGAGCGCCTCGCCGGTGCCGACGCCGAGCATGATCCGCCCCGGGTACAGGCAGCCCATCGACGCGAAGGCCTGGGCGATGACGGCCGGGTTGTAGCGGAAGGTCGGTGTCATCACCGAGGTGCCGATCTGCACGCGCTTGGTGCGCTCACCGACCGCGGCCATCCACGCCAGCGAGAAGGGAGCATGGCCACCGTTGTGGCGCCAGGGCTGGAAATGGTCGGAGACCGCGACCGAATCCATGCCGTGTTCCTCGGCGGCCACCGCGATCTCCACAAGCTCACGCGGGTCGAACTGCTCTGCCGACGCTTTGAAACCGAGTCTGAGTTCTGCCATGCCTCCAACCTACTCACGGAGGGTCGTCGGGCGTGACGGCGGCCACGTCGAAGCGCCCGGTCAACGGTTTGGGCGCACGGTCAACGCGGCAGGAGTGGACTTCAAGTGAACTTGAAGTTCTAACCTGGCGGCATGAGCATGGAATCTGTCGCGTGGGACATGATGTACAAATCGTCGAACTCCCCGTCCGAGCGTCGTCTGCGGGGCGACCGGATGGCGACGCTGCGCCGCATCGGCGGGTTCGCCCGGCCGCATCGCCGACGCATCGCCGCATTCCTGGTGTTGTCGGTCTTCACCGCGGTGCTGACGGTGGTGACGCCACTGGTGGCCGGACGGGTGGTGAACCTGATCACCGCCGGCGCCGGGAGCGCAGCGAGCGGGCCGAATCACAACGGCGGGGATGGTTCGACGATCGTCGGGTTGGCGATGCTGATCGCGTTCATCGCCGTGGTGGAGGCGGCCGTCGGAGTCGTCGTCCGCTGGCTGTCGGCGAACATCGGTGAGGGTCTGATCCTGGATCTGCGTCGCGCCGTCTTCGACCACGTGCAGCGGATGCCGGTCGCGTTCTTCACCCGCACCCGCACCGGCGCTCTGGTGAGCCGGCTGAACAACGACGTCATCGGCGCGCAGCGAGCGTTCAGCGACACGCTATCGGGTGTGGTGTCCAACGCGGTGACCCTGGCGCTGACGCTCGGCGTGATGATCGCGATCAGCTGGCAGGTCACGCTCCTCGCATTGATCCTGTTGCCCATCTTCGTGATTCCCGCCCGGGCGATGGGTGGTCGGATGGCGGCACTGTCGCGGGAGGCGGCCGAGCACAACGCTCGGATGTCGACCCAGATGACCGAACGGTTCTCCGCGCCGGGTGCGACGCTGGTGAAGCTGTTCGGGCGTCCGGAAATCGAGTCGAAGGAGTTTTCCGGACGCGCAGATCGGGTGCGCGACATCGGAGTTCGACGCGCCATGCTGCAAGCAGCGTTCATGACCGCACTCACCTTGGTGTCGGCTTTGGCACTCGCCCTGGTCTACGGTCTCGGCGGTTGGCTGGCCGTACATCAGCATCTGTCGGCGGGCGCGGTGGTGTCGCTGGCACTCCTGCTCACCCGGATGTACGCGCCGCTGACCGCGCTCGCCAATGCACGGGTCGAGATCATGAGTGCGCTGGTCAGTTTCGAGCGCGTCTTCGAGGTGCTCGACCTCGAGCCGCTGGTCGCCGACCGGCCCGACGCGATCGACGTGCCCGGCGCGGAACTCACCCGGCCCGCTCGCTCCGCTCCCGGCGCCGAGAAAGGTGACGTTGTCCCCATCTCGGTGCGACTGTCCGACGTGTCCTTCGGATATCCATCGGCCGACAAGGTGTCGCTGGCGTCGCTGGAAGAGGTTGCCCAACTGGACAACCGGGGTGGCGAGACGATCCTGCACCACATCGACCTCGACGTCGCACCCGGACGCATGCTGGCCCTGGTGGGCAGTTCCGGTGCGGGAAAATCGACTATCGCGGGGCTGGTCACCCGGCTCTACGACGTCGACTCCGGATCCGTGCAACTCAACGGGGTCGACGTGCGAGATCTGCGACTCGACTCGGTGCATCGCACCGTCGGGCTGGTGACCCAGGACGGGCACCTGTTCCACGACTCCATACGAGCCAATTTGGCTCTGGCACAACCCGATGTCACCGACGACGAGATCTGGGCGGCGCTGCGGCGAGCGAGGCTCGCCGAGTTGGTGGAGTCCCTACCCGAAGGCCTCGACACCGTCGTCGGCGAACGCGGGTACCGACTGTCGGGCGGCGAACGTCAGCGCATGACGATCGCGCGCATCCTGATCGCCCAGCCGTCGGTGGTGATCCTCGATGAGGCCACCGCACACCTGGATTCGACGTCGGAAGCCGCCGTCCAGGAGGCGCTGGCCGAAGCGCTCCACGGCCGCACGTCGATCGTCATCGCGCACCGCCTCTCCACGATCCGCGCGGCCGACGAGATCGTCGTCCTCGAGCAGGGCCAGATCGTCGAGCGTGGCGATCACCCGACGCTGCTCGCCCGCGGCGGACGCTACGCCGAGCTGTACCGCACCCAGTTCGCCGACGAGGTCACCGGTGAGCGGTGCTGCCCGGAGTCGTTGAGCGCCTGAGTATCTCGCCAGCCCTTCGAGGCTTGTCGACTTCGAGACAGGGGTGGCGTCGTGACCAGGGCAAATGCGCTACTTGCAGATCAGCGACCCACCGACCGCCTGCGCGGCGATCGTGGAGGCGGGAAGAGTGAAGCCGTCCAGAACGGACCGTCGATTCGCCGGTGCGTCTCCAAAAAAGTAGGGGAAGAAACTCTTCCCCTACCCTTGGAGTCCTCCCCGCGAATTATCTGGGGGACGACTCCGAACCTCGCGGAAGAAACTCTTCCCCTACCCTTGGAGTCCTCCCCGCGAATTATCTGGGGGACGACTCCGAACCTCGCGGAAGAAACTCTTCCCCTAGATTTTGCGAGCACGGCCATGACGTATTCCTGCAGTTCAGGAGGCCGAAGGCAGTACTCTTCGGATCAAGGAGCGCAAGGGGCTCTTCGCGCCGATCGCGCCTCAGGCGGCGAGTCTCAGTCGTCGAGGTCGTCGAGAGGGTCGATGAGACCGCGGCGCGGTTTCTTGCCCTCGACCACCGGCGGTGTGAGCTTGCGGCGACGGAACTGGAGGTAGATCAGCGCGATGTTCACCACGATGATCGCGATACCCAGTGCGACCCATAGCCATCGGCCGTCGCGCCACCAGGTGTAGGTGAGCGCGCCGACGCAGACCATCAGGATGATGGCGCCGACGATCGTGAGGATGCTCGCGAAATTCTGTGCGTTGCGCTGGTATTGGTGGTAAGTCATCGGAAGGCGTCCTTTCCGGTCAGGGCCTTGCCGATCATCAGCTGGTGCATCTCGCTGGTTCCCTCGTAGGTCAGTACGGATTCGAGGTTGTTCGCGTGCCGGATCACCGGGTACTCGAGGGTGATCCCGTTGGCGCCCAGTATCGTTCGGCATTCGCGCGCGATCGCGATGGCCTCCCGGACGTTGTTGAGTTTGCCGAGGCTGATCTGCTCGGGACGCAGGCCGCCGGCGTCCTTGCGTCGGCCCAGATGAAGGGCGAGCAACTGCGCCTTGCCGACCTCGAGTGCCATGTCGGCCAGTTTGACCTGGGTGATCTGGTAGCCGGCGAGAGCCTTGTCGAACACTTCGCGGTCACCCGCGTAATCGATTGCGGCCTCCAGGCAATCGCGCGCGGCGCCCACCGCGCCGAAGACGATGCCGAACCGCGCCTCGTTGAGGCAGCTGAGCGGTCCCTTGAGTCCCTCGACCTCCGGCAGCATGGCCGACGCCGGAAGACGGACGTCCTCGAGCACCAACTCGGCGGTGACCGACGCCCGCAACGACATCTTGTGTTTGATCTCGATACCGCGGAAACCTGGTGTGTCCGTGGGCACCACGAAGCCGCGGATGCCGCGCGACCCTTCACCGAGGTCGGTGCGGGCCCAGACCACGGCGACGTCGGCGACACTGCCGTTGGTGATCCACATCTTGGCGCCGTTGAGAATCCAGTCGTCGCCGTCGCGTTTCGCGGTGGTACGCATGCCCGCCGGGTTGGAGCCGAAATCGGGTTCGGTGAGCCCGAAGCAGCCGATCGCCTCCCCCTTCGCCATGCGGGGCAACCACTCGTCGCGCTGTTCGTCGCTACCGAAGGCACGGATCGCGAACATCGACAACGACCCCTGCACCGAGACGAAACTCCGCAGCCCGGAGTCCACGGCTTCGAGTTCGAGACATGCGAGACCGTAGGCGGTCGCCGACGTCCCGGCACACCCATACCCGTCCAGGTGCATGCCGAACAGACCGAGCTCACCGAGTTCGAGAGCGAGGTCACGCACCGGCAACGCGCCGTCCTCGAACCACCCGGCGACATGAGGCCGGAGGCGGCGGGCGCCGAACTCGCGGACGGTGTCGACGATGGCGCGCTCTTCGTCGTCGATGAGCACATCGAGCGCGAACAGTTCTTCAACGGACTGTGCGGACATCTGTCTCCTCAGTTCTGCAGCACGATCGACACCGCGATCGCAACGGCCACCACCACTATCGCAGCGACCACGAACAGCACTTGAGATGGCCCCGGCATCGGGCCGCCGCGTTCGAGTGCGTTGGTGACCCGGCGCCAGCGCCACGCGCCGATGATCGTGACCACGCAGCCCAGCGCGACCATAATGAGCCCCAGCGAGGTCTCCACGATGGTGTCGGTGACATCGGGTGCGATGTAGACGATCGCGACACCGCCCGCCAGAAATCCGAGGGCGGTTCGGATCCAGGCCAGCAGGGTGCGTTCGGCCGCGAGGCTGAACCGGGCGTCGACTGCGCCGGGGACAGCCGATCCGGATTCGCGGTCGTCCTCAGCCGGCCCGTTCGGTTCGGTCGTCAGCGTTCTTGCCCTCTCTCATCGCCTGGACCACGAATGCGGCGGTCACCTCGATGGCGTGCAATGTGTCCGGATGGTGCACGGCGAGCACGGGGAACGCGTGTACCTGCCACGAGTAGCTGTGCACCACGGCATCGACGCCTGCTGCGTCGAGTCCTTCGACCAGTTCGATGGCGTCGGGCTCGAGCAGTTCGTTCTCGGCGGTGATCAGCACAGTCGGCGGAAAATCCTCCGCCGCGATGTCCCGGATGCGCCGGACGCCGGTCAGCGGGATCGGCCCGCGGTCGAACAGCGACTCGAGCTTGCGCATCTTGGACAGCGGAATATAGGCGTCCGAACGGCTGGAGCGGTCGGGGTTGTCGGCGATGTCGAGGTCGAGCAGCGGCGAGAAGCCGATCAACGCGACCGGGGCCGGGAGATCACGTTCCGCGGCCGCCTCGACGATCTTCGCGGCCAGGAAACCACCCGCCGAGTCGCCGGCCACGACCACCCGGCGGTAGCCACGTTCGGTCAGCAGTTCGGTGTAGGCGGCGACCGCGTCGGCCACCGATGTCCCCACCCCCGCGTTGGGGAGCTGCCGGTATTCGAGTGAAAACACCGGGATCTCGCAGGAGCGCGCCATCCGCGCCGCGATGGAGCGGTGGGTGCCGAGTCCGCAGACGACGAACGCGCCGCCGTGCAGGTAGAGCATCGCGGTGTCGCTGTCCCGGCGTGACGGTCCCGCCGGGACGATCAGCTCGACGGGACGGTCGGCGAGGGTCATCTGCTCGCGAACCACGCCGCGCGGCTTTGGCCCCACAGCGAACAACAGGTCGATGAGAAAGAGTCCGGCCATCCCGGTCTTGTTCAGCGGCCACAGTGCGAGGGTGGGCTTCAACAACAGCCTGGTGCCCAGCCACATCGGGTACGACCGGAGACTCGGCTTGCGGTGTTCCACGATCGGCATTCGTCTCCTCCTGACCCAACCGGCGGCAGAAATCCCTGTGGCGGAAATCTTCGAGGATCTCTTGTCGGGACCCTGTGGTGAAACTACACCCGCATGCCGCGAGAGGCCGCGAAATACGGCCGGTTTCGGGCGGAAGGTCACCGTCGGCGACGGTCGAGACACGGACCACGACACCCGCCGTTCGCACTGGTGGGCTATATTCTCGAACTCGTGTCGAGATGGTGGCGGTGACCGTGCGGATACCCGAGCAATTCTTGCTGTCTGCGCAGGCCAGCGCGCCGAGGACGCTGTGCGATGTGTTGACCGAGACAGCGATGAACTTCCCCGATGCACCGGCCATCGACGACGGTGATCAAGTTCTCAGCTACACGCAGTTGCTCGCCGTCGTCCGCCGGGCGGCCGCGCGACTCGGCGACGCGGGCGTGGGGCGGGGATCGCGCGTCGGAATCCGTATGCCGTCGGGCTCGCGTGATCTCTACGTGGCGATCCTGTCGA
>NZ_JBEXMX010000136.1:0-7043 GCF_040610755.1 Gordonia sp. NPDC003585
CGGCCGCGGGCGGGTGACGATGTCGCGGCTCGCCTCGATCTGCTCGGCCAGCTGATCACCGGCGCGTCATCGGTCCCGGCGCCGGTGCTGGCGGCCGTGGTGCACGGCGAACTGCTCGGCGTGCGGGCCTTCCCGACCGCGAACGGGGTCCTCGCGCGTGCGGCGTCGCGGCTCGTGAGTACCGCGACGGGACTCGACCCGCACAACCTCGGGGTCCCCGAGGTGACCTGGCTCAGAAGAATCGGGGACTACCGCTCACTGGCGCAGGGGTTTGCGTCCGGGGCACCCGACGGTTTGGCCGCCTGGATCGTCTTCTGCTGCGAGGCGTTGGAAGCCGGTGCGGGAGAGGCACGTTCGATCGCCGACGCCGCACGCGCGGGATAGCCGGATCAAGACCCGAACATCGCGCGGACGCTCGCCTCGTCGCCTTCGATCTCGATGAGTCCGAGCGCGGCGGCGTCGTCGAAGTCGAGTGCGCCGGCGGCGAGGCCGAGGATGCACATCGGTTCCGCCCGCACGGTGCCCGCCAGGGCGCGTTCGTCGCGCGGACCCACCTCGAACCCGTAGCGCGTCGCCCGTAGTCGAAGTGTCGTCTCGTCGATCGCGAGTCCGATCGCTTCCGTGGGTCGGGATGTGACGCGCTTGTCGAGGAGGGCGGGAAGCGCGAGCATCAGCCATTCGAGACGGAAGATGTCGCCCTCGGGGCCGCGGATCATCAGTGGCGTCGACCAGCGGATCAGTCCATTGATGGGCTCGCGAAGTTCGGCACCCCACGGCGTGAGCGCGTACTCCACCACGCTGCCGGTCCCGGCCAGGCGCCGCTCGACGACGCCTGCGGTCTCGAGGTCGCGGAGCCGATCGGCCAGCAGGTTGGTCGCGATCCCGGGAAGGCCGTCCGCCAGATCGCGGTAGCGGGCCGGGGCCATGAGGAGTTGGCGGACGATTAGCAGGTTCCACCGATCTCCGACGACCTCGAGGGATCGCGCGAGTCCGCAGTACTGCCCGTAACTACGCATCCGTATCTCCTGCCATCGGTCCAGCTGCGTGATACTTTCAATCGTACTTTATAAACTCAAGTACACGTGAGAGGGTCATGACATGACTGAAACCGGCGTCCACGTGCGGCCGACCTGGGTCGACGACGAGATGTTCCCGTTCCAGAGCCGATTCGTCGAGATCGACGGCCACACCGTCCACTACGTCGACGAAGGATCGGGGCCCACGCTGCTGTTCCTGCACGGGAACCCGACGTGGTCGTTCCTCTTCCGCGACGTGATTCGCGAGCTGCGGGCCGGTTTCCGGTGCATCGCCCTCGACTACCCCGGATTCGGGCTGTCCGTTCCCGCTCCCGGGTATCGATTCCTGCCCGAGGAGCACGCCGACGTGGTCGCCGGTTTCGTCGACGCACTCGGCCTCACCGGGCTGACACTCGTCGGCCAGGACTGGGGCGGCCCGATCGGACTGGCTGTCGCACAACGACACCCGAAACTGTTCAGTCGTTTGGTCCTCGCGAACACCTGGGCGTGGCCCGTCAACGGCGAGCTTCACTTCCAAGCGTTCAGCCGCGTGATGGGCAACCCGGTGACGGCCCTTCTCGTTCGACGCCTCAACATGCTCGTACGAGCGTTCATCCCCACCGGCCACCGACTGCGAAAGGTCACCTCGGCGGAGCTCGACCACTATCTCCGGGCGCAAGACACGCCCGCGCGTCGGCAGGCGGCGGCGGTGCTGCCCAGACGCGTACTGGCCAGTGGTGAGTTCTTTGCCGGGATCGAGAACGGCCTCGACAGCGTCAGGCATCTCCCGACGCTGATCATCTGGGGCGACGCCGACATCGCCTTCCGCACGAAAGAACGGGAACGTCTCGAGCGTGAATTCCCCGAATCACAGACGGTGATCATCGAGGGGGCCGGCACCTATCCGGAGTCCGACGCCCCGGAGGAATTCGTTGCGGGCATTCGCAACTGGATGATCTGACGGAAGTATCTTTCCCTGCACAGCACTGCGGGCGGCCTCCCTGCCGTCTCCGGCGAGGTTGCCGCCCGCATAAGCACGGACCCAAGTTACCAAGCGTGCAAGGTGGGTTGTGGTGATCGCCTCGGCGAGGGATTACGAGCCAGGTCACTGTGACCATCACCGATGTTGCCGGTCGCTGCCTTCTCCACCCGGGCTGTTCTCGAACTTGGATGCCCGAGGGCGGAGTGCCCGATGTGGCGCTATCTGGTGATGTTCTGCTTGCTGACCGCAATGTCGCAGGCGCACAACGCTTCTGCCTCTGTGCGGCGCGCTCCGCGTGGGTGCTTGCCGCCCGTGCTGGGAAGTGCTCGGCGTGGGGGTTCGATCCTTCTCTTCCGAGTCGAACTTTGCCTTCCGAGATTCCGTACCCCTTTTGTACACCGTGACTGCGGTCACATCAAGGGTCGAATGGACCAAACTTGGCCCGACGTTGTCCTCTTGCACAAACTGCGTGGTCCGCCGGCTGTGTCGAGCGCGCTCGGCGGCGGCGTCACGAGCCAGAGCGCAAGTGGCGCAATACAACAGCGCCGACGACGACCGCCGCTGCCGAGACCGCGGCACCCATCGCGAGCGCCGGCCCGGTGCTGGTCAGGCGCTCGCGGGCGGGTATCGGCCGGCCGAACGCCATCACGCCCCAGCCGTGCTCGGTTGCGTGTTTGCGAAGCGCGCGGTCGGGGTTGACCGCGACCGGATGCCCGACCGCCGCCAGCATGGGCAGGTCGGTGATCGAGTCGGAGTAGGCGTAGCAGTCGGCGAGCCGGTAGCCGTAGGTGTCTGCCATCTCGTTCATCGCGACGGCCTTTTCCTCTCCGTGGCAATAGAATTCGAGCTCTCCCGAGTAGCGGCCGTCCACCACCTTCATCCGGCTGGCGCGGACGTGGTCGGCGCCGACGAGCTCGCCGATCGGCTCCACCACCTCCCGTCCGGACGCCGAGACGAGCACCACGTCGTGGCCGCGCCGATGGTGATCGGCGATCAGATCTGCGGCCTCGGCGAAGACGAGCGGCTGCACCACCTCGTCGAGTGTCTCGCGCACGATGGCGCTGACCTGATCGACGTCCCAGCCGCGGCACATGTCCATGACGTGGCGGCGTAGTTGCTCCACCTGGTCGTGGTCGGCGGCGGTGAGGAGGAAGACGAAGTGCGCGTAACTGGACTTGAGCACCGACCGGCGATTGATCAGGCCGCCGTCGTAAAACGGTCGGGAGAACGCGAGGGCGCTCGACTTGGCGATGACCGTCTTGTCCAGATCGAAGAATGCCGCGATTCTGGGCGGGCGGGCGGCGTCGGGCTCGGTGGCAGGCGACCCAGGCGCCTCGCCGTTCTGCTCTGCAGGAGGCTCCGCCGACGCGGTGTCTGTCACATTCCCCAGGGTACGGCCCCGCGAGCACATGTTCGATCGATAGGCATGTACTGGTCGGGCCATAACCTACGCAACGGTAAGAAAACCGCAGGTCCGATATGAAAACGTGACCTGGCAAAGTTCCTTTGTTGTAGTTGCAATGATTCGAACGGCGTGTGTATAGTCGGTCTTACCCGGTTATTAACCGGTGCCTTTCAGCCCGACCCCCCGGGGCTGAAACGCGACGACCCCGGCCTCCTCCCCCCCTGGCCGGGGTTGTCCTCTTTCTGGGGTAGGTTCCCCGGACGTCGCAGTCAGTATGACCGTCTGTGGCCCCGAGTCCCGATCGATTTTCCACAGGCGCGGCTCTGTCCACAGATCGCACTGGCTCCCTGTGTGCGCTCGGTCCGTCGGCCGTCGCGACATCCATCATCGACGCCATGCCCGACGAACTGCTCGCCCTCCTGTCTCCCGATCTGCACGACGATGTCGCGCGCTGTGCGGCCGCGGCGGGCTACCGCATGGTGACGGCCGATCCTCGCGACTGTCGCAGGCCGTGGCTGACCTCCCGCGCGGTGCTCGTCGATCCCGATGCCCTCGACGTGCTGGCGACCGCCGGCCAACCGCGTCGCGCCGGTGTCATCCTGGTCGCCAACGGTGAACCGCCGGCCCGCAGCTGGCGTCTGGCCCTCGATCTCGGTGCCGACGACGCTGTGTCCCTGCCCGCCGATGACGGGCGGCTCGTCCGTGCCCTCAGTGTGATTCGGGCGCCTCGCCGAAACCCCGTGGGCGCAGTGGCTTTGCTACCGGCACATGGCGGTGCCGGTGCGTCGGTGCTGTCGCTCGCGGTGGCGCTGACGGCGGCCCGGGCCGGATCTCACACGCTTCTGCTCGATCTCGACGAAGGCGGTCCCGGCGCCGATCTTCTGCTGGGGATCGAGGATCGTCCCGGCCTGCGGTGGCAGGATCTGTCGCTGGAAGGTGGGGCGGTCTCCGCGCCCGCGCTTCACCACGCACTGCCCAAGGCGGAGGATCGCCTGTCGGTGCTGGCGTCGCGGGGTGATGACTGCACGGCCCTTCGTGCGGACGCGGTCAGCGCAGTCATCGATGCCGGCCGAGGTAACGGCGATCTGGTGGTGCTCGACCTACCCCGCGAGTCCCATCCCGCGGTTGTCGCGGCGATCGAGTCGACAGACCTGGTGGTGCTGGTGACAACGCCGACGGTGGTGGGGTGTGCCGCCGCCCGACGCACCGCGAAGCGCTTGCTCACCGGCGACGTGCAGGTAGCGCTGTGCGTGCGCGGGCCGTCGCCCGGCGGACTGCGTGCCTGCCAGGTTGCCGACGCGGTGGGTCTGCCGCTGTTGGCGTCCTACCGTCCCGATCCGCGCTTGCCCGCACACCTGGAGTCCGGACGTCCTCATATCAGTCCGCGCAGCCCCCTCGGGCGGGCGGCGCAGGCCATCTATGGTCGCGTCTCGCCCGGCGAAAGGATCGCGGCGTGAGTGCGCGGACGGACGAGGAACTGCTCGACCGAGTACGGTCCCGATTGGCCACCGACGCCGCCGAACCCACCGCCGAGGTGATCGCAGCGGCCATCCGTGCGGAGTCCGGTGGCGTCCTGGGCGACACCGATCTTCTTGCTGCACTGCGGTTTCTGCAGACGGAGCTGACCGGCGCGGGCAAGCTGGAACAACTGCTGGCCGAGCCCGACATCGCCGACATCTTGGTGGCCGGACCCCGGCACGTGTGGGTCGACCGCGGTCACGGTCTGCAACGCGCACCCATCACCTTCGCCGACGAGGCGTCGGTGCGGCGTCTGGCCGGCCGCCTCGCACTCGGGGCCGGACGTAGGCTCGACGATGCTCAGCCCTGGGTCGACGGCCAGCTGTCGAACGTCGGCCGACGCGGTTACACCGTGCGTTTGCACGCGATCATCCCGCCGCTGTCGGCCGACGGCACCTGCATCTCGCTGCGGGTGTTGCGTTCGGCCACCAAGGATCTCGACTCTCTCGTCGCGTCGGGCGCGATCCCGCCCGAGGTGGTTCCACTGGTGACGGACCTGCTGCGGGCGCGGCTGGCCTTCCTCATCGTCGGCGGTACCGGGTCGGGCAAGACCACACTGCTCAACGCCCTGATCGGGGCGATGAACCCGGCCGAGCGTGTGCTGTGTGTGGAGGATGCGCTCGAACTCGCGCCACAGCATCCGCAAGTGGTGCGCCTGGTTGCTCGTGCTCCGAATGTCGAAGGGGTGGGCGACGTCCCGGTACGGGCATTGGTACGGCAGGCGCTGCGGATGCGGCCCGACCGGATCGTGGTCGGTGAGGTACGCGGCGCCGAGGTGATCGATCTGCTGACGGCGTTGAACACCGGACACGACGGCAGTGCTGGTACTGTGCACGCGAACTCGACCGCCGAACTGCCGGCGCGGATGGAGGCGCTCGCCGCATTGGGTGGGATGAATCGTGCGGCTCTGCACAGCCAGTTGGCGGCCGCGCTCCAGGTTGTGCTGGGCGTGGCACGGGGCGGCGATGGCCGGCGTGGGCTTGCCGAGGTCGGCGTCGTCACCCGCGACGACGACGGCCTGGTGCGGATTCTGCCGGTGTGGTTGCGGACATCCGGGTTCACCAGTGGGAGAGTCCATCTCGATGAACTGCTGGCGGCTCGATGACCGAGGCGGTGTGGTGGTGTCCGGCCTTCGTGGCCGCAGCGTTGGCAGTGCTGTGGTGGCCGGCGAGTCGCGTCGAACATCGACTCTCTGTCCACGTGGACGCAGCGCCGCGTGCGCGGTCGGTCGATGTTCGGGCCGTACTGATTGCTGCGATTCCGTTGGCTGCCCTGATGATCGGAGGGGTGGCTGCGGGTGTCGCCGCCACGATCGTGGTGTCGGTGATCTGGTGGCGGCGTCGTCGCCGTGCAGCTGAGCGTGCGGTCGAGGCACGGATCGACGACATGGTGCGCGCATTGTCGACGATCACCGCCGAGATGTCGGTCGGGACACCGCCGACACGGGCATGCTTGGTCGCGGTGTCCGAACTCCGGATGGGCGTGGGCCGTTCGGAGGTTGCCGACGGCCTCGAGGCGATGGCCTGCCGCGCCGAACTCGGCGGTGCAGTGGTCGACCCGGTGCCGACAGGGGACGCGGCGTGGGGGCCGGTGTCGTGGCAGCGCGTCGGTGTCGCATGGCAGACCTCCGAGCGGCACGGCCTGCCGATGGCCGATCTGCTGGGGGCGCTGCGATCGGATCTGCTGGCGCGCAGGGCTTTCATCGATCGCACCCGCGCAGGTCTCGCAGGACCGCGCGCCACCGCCGTCGTCCTTGCCGGTCTGCCGGTCCTGGGCATCGCGCTCGGGCAGGCCACGGGCGCCCGACCGCTGCAGGTCCTCAGCGGGGGCGGGCTCGGCGGGATTCTGCTGGTGGTCGGGACGGGGCTGGTCGCGGCGGGGCTCGTCTGGGCAGAGCGACTCACCGCTCGGGTGCTGACGCCGTGAATCCGCCTCTTGCGCTGGGGTTGGCGGTGGCTGCGCTAGCCGTGGTCATCTGGCCGGGGCCGGGGTGGTCGCTGTACCGCGTGGTCGAGATGCCGCCACCACGCGGACGTGAAGCACGCTGGCTCGGTGTGCGATCGGCGTCGGACGATCCGTTCGCGGTGGCCGCAGCGTTCGACCTGTTCGCGGTGTGTTTGCG
>NZ_JBEXMX010000137.1:0-6705 GCF_040610755.1 Gordonia sp. NPDC003585
CTCGCCGTGCGGCGCCGTGGCCTGGCGGGCATGAGCCTGGGCATCGACACCACCCGCCACGGCTGATCTCAGGGAGTCGCGACCGACACCCTGTGTCCTGTTGGAGAATCTGTTTGCTGCAGCACACAGATCACCCGATTCGACACAGGGTGTGTCCGCCAAGCCGCAGACAGATCAGGTGGCATCCCAGTCGGTGACCGACGGCCGTTCCGTGCTGCGCGGCCGGGGTGCTGCCTCGGAGGGACCCGACTTCGTGATGTCGATCTTCGACGTATCCACCCCCAAGGCGTCGGTAGGCAGGGGTTTGGAGACCGGCTTGATCGCCGGGGTATCGCCGTCCCGCTCGAAAGTCGTTGCCTCCGAAGCCATTCGGAAGACGGAGTCGTCTCCGTCGAGTAGATGTTTGGTGACGATCGAGCGGGGCGTCATGCCACGCAGCTCGTTGAGTTCCGCGAGCGGTTTGCGAAGATCCTCGAAATCGGGGCCGAGTTCCTCTTTGAGTTGGCTGGTGGCGCCCGACGCATAATCGCGAACCTGACGCAGCGACTTCATCGTCCACGACACCGCGCCGGGCAGACGTTCGGGACCGAGAATGATCAACCCGGCCACGATGAGGATCGCGATCTCTCCCCAACCCACGCTGCTGAACATGTCTACGCCTCAGTCACTGGCAGGCGTGACGGTGCCGTCGAAGACGCGCCCGTCGCGCCAATACTTGAATGGTGTTGCCTTGCCGATTGTCGCTGTTCGTACGGCGACGTTCAACTCGTCGGCACTCTCGACCGGACGGCCGTTGAAGGAGACGAAGACATCGTTCTCCCGAACACCCGCCCGATCGGCCGGACCGCCCGCGACGACGTTACGGACGAGCGCACCGAGCACCCGCTCGTTGCGCACCGAGCTGACGTTGACGCCGATCTGCGGATGAGTGACCTTGCCGTCCCGGATGAGGGCTTGCGCGATCGGTTGGGCCTGGCTGATCGGAATCGCGAAACCGAGTCCGATCGAACCGCCCCCACCGCTGCGGATGGCCGTGTTGATGCCGACGACCTGAGCACGGTCGTTGACGAGCGGACCGCCGGAGTTACCCGGATTGATCGCGGCGTCGGTCTGGATGGCGTCGATCACCGCGTCGGTGTCGGACTCGGCGTCCGGTGGCAGTGAGACGGCGCGGTTGAGCGCACTGACGATTCCGCTGGTCACCGTCCGGTTGAGGCCGAGCGGCGAACCGAAGGCAACCACTTCCTCACCGATCTGCAGATCGTTGGAGTTGCCGAGGTTCGCGACGACGAGATTGGCGACGTCATCGACCTTGATGACGGCGAGATCGGTCTTGATGTCGCGGCCGACGATGCGGGCGGGCACCCGGGAGCGGTCGGAGAACACCACCTCGAGCTTGGCGCTGCGATCGTTCGCGGCCTGCGAGATCACGTGATTGTTGGTGAGGATGTAGCCGTCGCCGCTGATGACGAAGCCCGAACCGGTACCGGAAGCGCTGGCGGTGCGCACGTCGATCTCGACCACCGAGCGCGCGACCTTCTGCGCCACCTGCGCAACCGAAGACCGCGGTGCGCCGTTCCCGACGGAATCGTCAGTGGCCAGTTCGACGGTATCGCTGTGCAAGGGTGCCGCCGTCTCCGCGGTCATCCGGCCGACAAGGCCCCCGAGGACACCGATGACCAGCGCGATCAGCGCAAGGATCACCAGCGCGACCCAGCTGACCCGCTTGCCCGACAGCACGTCGCGGACGCTCAGCTTGGGCCCGGCGACCGTGGGTTCTGCCGACTTCTCGGTGGCCACCGCAGGGGCGTCGAGGTGCGCCGCACTCTCTGGGTCCCGCCAGGGATCAGTGGGGGTCGGCGGTTCGTCTTTCTCGCCGTACGTGGCGAGCGGGTCGCGCTGAAGGGTCTCCGCGGATCCGTCCGGCCGACCGAAGGCTTCGGCGAGGACCGGGTCGGGTGCCGCGACCTGGGGCTGGGGCCGATTCGTCGTGGGGCCGGCAGCAAAGGAGCCACGCACTCCTGAGGGTCGTCCGAAGACCTGCGCGGCGGCCGGGGACACCGGGGCGTGGCGCGGGCGTGCGGGTGGCGGGGTCACCGACGACGTCGGTTCCGAGTTCTGTGGCCGCTCGAACGGGGAATTCACCGACGCCGGTGTGGCCGCAGCGTCGTCACGGGACTCATCAGATGTGCCGGGGGTGCCTGTCTCTCGGTTGTCATCCACGCTCAGCGACCCCACCGACGTGTCATCCGGCCCCGGGTCAACGGGGTTCCCGGTGTGATGGGTGCGGCAGGTGGCAGGCTGCGGCCCATACGGTCGGGGCCCATCCGGTCGGTCGGAGTGTCACGCGGGGTCATGTCGATCTCGCGGGTGGGGATCTGGGTGAGCTGGCTGAGCAACGAGTCCGGAATGGCGACCCGACCGGACTCACGAAGGCGGGCGCGGGCCGACGTCTGTGCGTCGACCGCAGCGACGCACTCGGGACACAACGCGAGATGGTGGGTGGCGCGCATGTGCGCGGTCATGCCCAGCTCACCGTCGACAAATGCTGCGACGGCTTCCGGGGCGAGGTGTTCGGTGGGGGCGAATTGTCTGCCGCCGGGGCTGCCCGGGCGACGATAGCCACGATTGGGTCCGATGGACGACGGTGCCGGATTCCAGTTACCGGGATTCCACGCCATGCGGCGGCGTCGAAAGCTCGGTGCCGACGCCGCGTCGGCGCCCTCGTCACCGCGGGCCGACCCACCACGATGGCCATCCATCATCGACAATTCACCCCTCTCCCGCGACGCGTGGTCGCATGCGACGTCCAAGCCTATCCGAAAGTGACAACGTCGCCTGGCGCGGCAAGGTTCCCGAGTCGCACGCATTCACCTCGACGTCACGACGCGGAACACGCGCCGGGCCAGCTCAGCGGCCGACTGCGACCGAACGGCTGTCCGTGTGGCCCTGTGCGGCGAGCGCGTCGCGAATGGTCTGCCGACCACGATGAATACGGCTTCGGACGGTGCCCAGCTTCACGCCCAGGGTGGTCGCGATCTCCTCGTAGGACAGACCCTCGATGTCACAGAGCACTACGGCGGCACGGAACTCCGGAGCCAACGAATCCAGGGCACGTTGGAGATCGGGATCAAGATTGCTCGCGTCGAAGATCTGCTGGGGATCGGGCGTGTCGGCGGGCACCCGGTCGTATTCCTCGGGCAGAGCCTCCATGCGGATCTTGCTGCGCCGCCGGACCATGTCGAGGAACAGGTTGGTGGTGATGCGGTGCAACCACCCTTCGAAGGTTCCCGGGCGATAGTTGGACAGCGACCGGAAGACGCGGATGAACGTCTCCTGGGTGAGATCCTCGGCGTCGTGCTGATTGCCCGACAACCGGTAGGCCAGGCGGTAGACCCGGTCGGCGTGCTCACGCACCAACTCGTCCCACGACGGCATGAGGAGTTCGTCGCCGGTGGCGTCGAATCCGGCGGTCCCGGTGAGGACCATGTCGGTGGACTCCAGGGGTTCGGTCATCGTCGGAGGTTTGTTCCCTTCTGGTGCTGTCGCATCGCCCGTCTGTCAGCGGTCTCCCGCTCGGTGCGGCGACTGTTCACTCCTGCGAACATCGGACATCGGGCGGGTATTCCGTCGGCCGCGATCTCAGCCTCTCCCACCGTCGTGTGGTCGCCGTATGAGACCCCTGAGGTTTCGCTGAGGATGTGGGACGGTCGCACAGGTCGAAACGAAATGGCCTGCTCGCGGGGTGCGCGAGGCCACTTTGTGGCGTGCCGTGACCACGATCCGGGGCGCATGCGGATTAACCTCGATGCGTGACCGACTCATCGCCTGCCGACCTCAACTCCTACGCGGAGTCGGCCATCGTCGAAGACGACGCATTGCTGGCCGCTCGCTCACGTGCCGACGAGTTGGGCACCGCCCCGGTCAGCCCCGCTGTCGGTGCGCTGCTGGCCGTGCTCGCGCGCGCCACCGATGCGCGGGCCGTGGTGGAGATCGGCACCGGAACCGGCGTGAGTGGACTCTGGCTGCTGAACGGTATGGCCGCCGACGGCGTGCTGACGACCATCGACCCCGAACCCGAACACCATCGCGCGGCGCGGCAGTCCTTCGCGGGCGGCGACATCCCGGCCGGCCGGACCCGCCTGATCAACGGCACGCCGCTCGAGGTACTCCCCCGCCTCACCGATGCCTCCTACGACCTGGTGTTCGTCGACGGCCCGCTGATCGACCATCCCCGGTTCGTCACCGAGGCGATCCGGATGCTGCGTCCGGGCGGAGTGGTCGTCGTGCACAACGCGACCGCGCAGGGGGCGGTCGGCGACCCCACGCGCAACGACCCACTGACCGCCGCAGCCCGCGAGGCCGCGATGCTCATCGCCGACGACGAACGACTCCTACCGGTGGTGATCCCGCTCGGCGCCGGCGTGCTCGCCGCCGCGAAAGCACGCTGAGCCCCTACTCACTCGCGCAACTGCGGCCAAGGCCGGGCCGATCAGACGTCGGTGGAGAACCGCACGCCGTTGTCCGGGATCTGGATGCCCGGCCAGACTCGTGCACCACGCAAGAGCTCGCAGCGCGCACCGATGTCGGCACCGTCTCCGATGACCGTGTCACGGATCAGGGCCCGCGGACCCACGCGAGCTCCGAAGCCGACGATGCTGCGTTCCACCACTGCACCCGCTTCGACGACTGCTCCGTCGAAGATGACTGCGCCGTCGAGTCGAGCGCGCGGCCCGATCTCGGCGCCACGGCCGACGACGGTACCGCCGATGAGCAGGGCACCCGGCCCCACGCCGGCACCCTCGTGGACCAGCGATTCGCCGTGGCGGTCGCCGAGTGCGGGTGACGGAGCGATGCCGCGCACCAGGTCGGCCGAGCCGCGCACGAAGTCTTCCGGGGTGCCCATGTCGCGCCAGTAAGCGTGATCGACGTGCCCGTGGATGTGCTTGCCCTCCAGCAGCAGACGCGGAAAGACCTCGCGTTCCACCGACACCGGCACTCCGGCCGGGATCGACTCGATGATCTCGCGTCGGAACACATACGTACCGGCGTTGATCTGGTCGGTCGGCGGGTCCTGGGTCTTCTCCAGGAACTCCGTCACACGCCCGTTCTCGTCTGTCGGAACGCACCCGAAGGCGCGAGGATCGCTGACCCGGACGAGATGCAAGGTGACGTCGGCGCCCGACTCACGATGTCCGCCGATGACGTCGCGAACGTCGGTGCCGCCGAGGACGTCACCGTTGAACACGACGATCGTGTCCGCGGTCAGCTCGTCGAGAACGTTCCGGATTCCGCCGCCGGTACCCAGCGGCTCGTCCTCGGTGACGTAGCGAAGGTGCAGTCCGAGCTTGGAACCGTCGCCGTAGTACTCGCTGAACACCGACGCCTTGAAGGACGTGCTCAACACCACATCCCGGATCCCCGCGGCCTGTATTCGGGACAGCAGGTGAGTCAGAAACGGCAACCCGGCCGTCGGCAGCATCGGTTTGGGCGCGGAGATGGTGAGCGGTCGCAGGCGCGTGCCCTTGCCCCCGACCAGCACCACTGCCTGCACGGCGTCGGCCTTGCCTGGGTCGATCTCACCTTCGGACACCGAGCCCCCCACGGTGTTCACATCCACTTGTCGGTTCCTTCCATCGGTCTGTTCCCCAACACTTCACCACCACTCACGATTTCTCGCTCGTTTCGGCAGATGAGGCCCGACGCGCCGAACGCACGGCGAGGCGCGACCGCACCGCCAGGCCGACCCGCAGCGCCAGCCGCAACGGCGCCCGCAACATCCCCGGGTTGCGGTCGGCCTGGAATTGATACGCGCTGAGATGGTGGGCGGGCAGCATCTTCTCCGGATTGCGTCCGGCCGTGTGACCCTTGGTGTGGATCACCTCGGCCGACGGGACGTAGACGTTGTCCCAGCCCGCGCGGCCGAGACGATCACCGAAGTCGACGTCCTCCATGTACATGAAGTAACGGGAGTCGAAGCCGTCGATCGCGTCGAACGCCTCGCGGCGCACCAGCAGACACGAGCCAGACAGCCAGCCGGCCCTCCGCTCGGTCGGTGACTCGTTCTCGGCCCGGTAGGCGGCCGTCCACGGATTGGATTTCCACACCGTGCCGAGGACGGCGTGACCGGTCCCGGACACCAGATCGGGGACCCTGCGTGCCGACGGGTACACCGATCCGTCCGGCTCATGGATCAACGGCCCGAGCGAGCCGGCGCGCGGCCACCGATCGGCCGCGGCCAGCAGCTCGTCGATGGATCCGGGCAGCCACTCGACGTCGGGGTTGGCGATCACGATGAATTCGATCTGCGGGTCGATCTGGGCCACCGCGAGGTTGATCGCCCCGCCGTAACCGATGTTGCCGCCGGTGCGCAGAAGGGTGACGCGCTCATGGTCGCGTTCGGCGGCCTCCGGCGCGCCGTCACCGGACTCGTTGTCGGCGATGATCACCCGGGGCCGTCGCTCGGTCGCCACCTGCAGGCTGCGCAGGAACGTCTCCAGATATTCACCGGACCAGTAGGTCACCGTCACCACTGCGACGTGATCGTCGGTGGGCAGACCTTCTCGGGGCACAGACACCGGCTCAGGGTAACGAACTACTTTCGGGCGCCGGCGCGGCGATCGCCTCGTCGAGGGCGGCACGCCACCCCCGCAGTGGTGTCAGACCGGCCGATGTCCACGACGCTTGCGAGAGCACCGAGTAGGC
>NZ_JBEXMX010000138.1:0-6703 GCF_040610755.1 Gordonia sp. NPDC003585
GTCCTGCCACACCGATGTGCACCACAACGGGTGGGACGTCGTCCTCGGGGCTGACCGCCACCCCTGGCTGATCCCGCCGGCCTCCGTCGATCCGGAAAGGAGACCACTACCGGCCTACAACCGACGCACCATGCGACTCGACAACGCCGCCTGAACCCGACCACGTGATCTCGCGCCCCTGCCGCTGATCGAGCCGGTACCGACCCCAGGGGCGAGGCACCGTGTCGAGATCCGCCGGTGACCATCCCGATCAGCGGAGTTCGCTCCGCGCACGACCTTTGAGAACTCCATAGTGTGAACCGCGACGCCACGGGAAACCGTTGCCGCGCAGTCGAAGCCCCCCACCCCGGAAACCTCCGAGGCCACACCAGCTGGCCCACGCCCGGGAGATGTGATGACTTCGGCAGCGCGACAGCGAACCAACCGCGTCCGAGAGCTGTTGTCAGGCAGCGGCTTCCGCGAAGCGCGACAGCGCGAGCAATCGTGACGTCGCTCGCAGGTACTTCTTTCGGTAGCCGCCGGACAGCATCTCATCGGTGAAGATCTGGTCGAGCTTGCTACCGGAGACGGTCACCGGCACGTTCGCGTCGTACAGACGGTCGGCGAGCACCACCAGGCGCAATGCAACCGACTGATCGCGAGCGGGATGGACTCCCCGGATGCAGACCAGCGAGACGTCCTCGATGAGGTCCTTGTATTTCGAGGGGTGCAGGGTGCTGAGGTGATCGCAGAGCGCGTCGAAGTCGTCGAGGGTCGCGCCCGGCGTGGACTCGGCGACCTCGAGCAGCTCGTCGTCGGTGCGCGGTTCCGGGGCCGGCGGCAGGTCGCGGTGACGGTAGTCGGGACCGTCGACTCGGATGGTCTCGAACACGGATGAGAGTTTGCGGATCTCGCGCAGGAAGTCCTGAGCGGCGAACCGGCCCTCCCCCAACTGGCCGGGCAGGGTGTTCGAGGTGGCGGCTATCGACACGCCCTGCGCGGTGAGTTCGGTGAGCAGTCGCGACACCAACATGGTGTCGCCGGGATCGTCGAGTTCGAACTCGTCGATACACAGGACTGTGTGCTCCGAGAGTCGCTCGACGGCGTTCATGAAGCCGAGCGCGCCCACCACGTGCGTCACCTCGACGAAGGTCGCGAACGACTTCGGCTCGGGCATCGAGTGGTAGATCGAGGCCAAGAGGTGCGTCTTGCCGACACCGAAGCCGCCATCGAGGTACAGACCGATACCCTGACTCGGCCCCTTGCGCGAGAAGAAGCCGCGCTTGCCCGACCGCACCTTGGACGCCCGCTCCACAAAGTCGCGGGCCTTGCTCACCGCTTGGGCCTGCGACGGTTCGTTGGGATCGGGGATATAGCTGTCGAAGCTCACCTCGTCGAAGGTCGACGGGGGCACCATCTCGTCGATGAGCGCATCGGGAGATACCGACGGGTTGCGATCGCAGAGTCGTGCCACCATATGGGGAGCCTAGCCACATGCAACATGAGGGAGTCATGTTCCACCTACAGAAAGCGACCCAGGTCACATCCGGAACCGACGACACCTCGACCCTGCGCCGGCTCGCCGACGCCTATCCGTACCCGCAGGTACCGGCGTCACCGCCCTGCCTGACCCGGCCTTATGTGCGAGCGAACTTCGTCAGTTCGATCGATGGGGCGGTCACTCACAACGGAAAGTCGGCCGATCTCGCCGGACCGGGTGACAAGGCAATCTTCCGGGTACTGCGCGCGCTGGCCGATGTCGTCCTGGTGGGTGCGCGCACCGCGACCGTCGAGGACTACGGTCAGCCGTCGCCGGACGATGTGTTCGCACACGCACGCAACCGTGCCGAACAGACACCTGCACCGGCACTTGCGCTCGTGTCGCGAACGCTCGCGATCCCGGCCGACTATCCGCCACTCGCCCACCCCGACACCGTGGTCTTGACCTGCCGAGATGCGCCCGCGGACACACGCCGGGAACTCGTCGCCGCCGGTGCCACCCTGATCGACTGCGGCGACGACACCGTCGACCTGCAGATCGTCCTCGATCGATGTGCCGAACGCGGCTGGCACCGCGTTCTCTGTGAAGGTGGGCCCAGCCTCCTCGGGTCGCTGGTGACCGAGGATCTGGTCGACGAGGTGTGCCTCACGACGAGTCCCCACCTGGTGGCCGGCGACGCGAGTCGCATCGCGCACGGCCGCCGGCCGGCCGTACTTCGCGACATGCACACCGAACTGATCCTCACCGACGACGACGGATTCATGTTCACCCGATGGGTCAGGACCGGTCGAACATCGGATTGAGACGCACAGGTCGGGACGGCCATTCGACAGCCGACCGACGACCATTGACTACGCTCGCGGACATGCGAGTTGCGCGGGGCGGCCGGACTCGGGACAACGGTGGCCGATGGACGACGAGTGGCCGAAGGACGACGAGGTACCGAAGGACACGGGTGATGGCGGGTGCCCTCGGCGCCGCCACCATGCTGATCGTGTCGGCGTGCGCGGTCGGACCGGATCGTGGACCCGGCCTCATCGCCGGCGAGCACGGCGACGAGCCGGCGTCGACGTCCTCGGCGCCACCCCCACCGCCGACCCTCACCGCGCCACGACAGGATCTGTCGTGGCGGGAGTGTGCGCAGACAACGGCCAATCGTCTCGAGGTCGCCGTACCGGCCGGAGTGGTCATCGAGTGTGCGACTTTCAGTTCGCCCGTGGACCCCGCCAAGCCCGACGACGAAACCATCACGATCGCCGCAACCCGGCTCCGCACTGCCCAGACGCCGGCCAATGCGGCGCCGCTGGTGCTGACCGCCGGGTCCGACATGCCATCGACACGCGCACTGTTGCTGACCGCCCGGGGTCAGGGGCGCGAACTCCTGCGCACCCACCCGATCGTCGCGATCGACCGCCGCGGCCTGCCGCAGAGCAACCCGCTCGACTGCATGACCCGTGCCGAACGCGCGGCTATCACCGACAACGGGCTCTCCGGCGGAACCTCGCAGGCCAACCGGATCACCGAACTGGCGACCAGCGCGTCGTCCGCCTCAGACGGTTGCACCGAGACCCTCACGCCCTACCAACTGGACTTCTCCATCGGCTTTGCGGCATCCGACCTCGAAACGCTGCGAACCAGATGGGGTGTCGAGCATCTCGGCCTGATCGGAGTGGGCGAAGGTTCCGACGTCACCCTGGCCTACGCCTCGATACACGGCAAACGCGTCGGACGCCTCATCCTCGACACTCCCACCCCGTTCGGTGCGACGGCACGTGATCGCGCCCAGAGCCGATCCACCGGGGTCCAAGCCGGTCTGCAGGCGTTCGCTCAGCGCTGCGCGAACCTGCCGAACTGCGCCTTCGGCGCCGACGGCGTCGCGACCATGAAACGAGTGATCGACAAGGGCGCGCAGGGACGCCTGCGCGGGCTCTCCGACACGCAGGTGCTCTCGGCGATCACCACCGCGGTCGCGCTCGCGCCCGACGAACCGGGTGCGCTGCCCGCCATCGCCAGTGCGATCACCGCCGCAGACCGCGGTGACGTCACCGCCCTGACGGCTCTCGCCGATCAGGCCGCAGACCTACGCCTGAACGACGGCGCGCTGGTGTCCAGATGCAACGACGTGATCGGACCCGTCGGCCAGAACGAGATACCCGGGCTCATCGACACGTGGTCGCGCCAGAGTCCCCTCACCGGCAGCGACAGTGCGCTGTCGCTGATGCGCTGCAACGGCTGGGCCGCCGGTGAGCCCACTGCGGCACCGCAATCGTTCGTGACCCCTCCCCTGGTGCTCAACGGCAGCAACGACACCATCAACGGCGGCAACGGTGCGAGCGCCCTCCGGGCCACCTTCCTCAACGCCGGGGTCGATCCGGTCACCGTGACCTGGCCGGGGATCGGCTACTCGGTGCTCGCGCACAGCGCATGTGCGGCGCAGACGGTCGCCGAGTACGTCGACCGGGCCCCGCTCCCGGCACCGATCGAGCGCGGCTGCCCCGCCTGATCGGCTCCGGACATTTCGGCCGGCCCGCAAAAGCCGACCCGCACGGGGTTGTCCCGAATCGCGCTTCGCGTTCGTAGTACGGTTCGCGGGTGGCCATTCTCGACAGGTATCTCTACCCGCAGGTGAGCGTGCAGCGGATCGTCCCGATGATCCTGTGGCCCATCAGCGTCATGATGGTGATCCAGCGTTCGCTGATCCTGGGTGTGAACGGCTCGAGGACCGACGACTTCAAACCTGTCTACGCCGCGGCATACAACTTCCTCAACAACCTGCCCGTCTACGGCGAGAACTACGACACGGTCAGCCCCCACTATCTGTATCCGCCGTCGGGCACGCTGCTGATGGCACCCGTCGCGGTCCTCGACTACGAACGCGCCCGGTGGCTGTTCATCGCGGTGAGCGCCATTGCCCTGGTCGGGTGCGCGTATCTGCTCACCCGCATGTTCGGATACTCGGCGTCGACCTGGGTGTTCCCGACCGTCCTGTTCGTGTTCTTCAGCACCGAAACCGTGGCCAACACGCTGATCTTCACGAACTTCAACGCGTTCGTCCTGCTCGGGATGCTCGGCTTCATGTTGCTGATGATCAGACGGCACGACTTGTGGGCCGGTGTGCCACTCGGACTCACCCTGGCGGTCAAGCCGGTGCTGGCACCGCTGCTGTTGCTGGCCCTGCTCAATCGGCAGTGGAAGGTGCTCATCACGGCGATTGCCATCCCGGCCGCACTGACCGTCGTCGCCTGGCCGCTGAGCACCGACGCCAAGGCATTCGTGACCGAGACCGCGCCCTATCTGTTCGAGTCGCGCGACTACTACAACAGCTCGATTTCGGGGAACGGCGCGTACTTCGGCGTCGCCCCGTGGCTCATTCTGCTGCTGCGGGTCGCATTCGTCGCGATGGCCGTGTTCTCCCTGTGGTTCCTCTACCGGTACTACCGCAAGAACAACGAACTGCTCTGGCTGACCACCTCGTCGGGAGTTCTGCTCGTGACGACCTTCCTGGTCGGTTCCCTGGGCCAGGGTTACTACTCCATGCTCCTGTTCCCGCTGCTGATGTCGGTGGTGCTGCCCGGCTCGCCGATGCGTAACTGGCCCGCCTGGCTCGGCGTGTACGGATGCATGGCGTTCGACAGTTTTTACTCCGAACGCTGGAATGCCTTCGGCTGGATCCTCGAATACGGCAAGGTGACCTGGGGCTGGTCACTGCTGATGATCGCGGTGTTCTGTTCGCTGCTGTTCCGATATCTCGACATCCGATCGGTCTCCGAGACACCGGCCGGTGAGACGGTCGAATCCGCAGCGTCGGTGGACGATACGACGACTCGGTCGGTGTCCGCGACCTCCTGATACGGCACCCCGACGTCACATGGTGGTGCGTGGCGTGGCACCGGAGGACGAGGTGTCGCTACCGTGGTGCCATGACCTCCGAAACCCCAGCCGAACTCGCCGATCTGACCGACGAACAGTGGAAGGAACGGCTGACGCCCGCCGAATATCGGGTCCTGCGTCAAGCCGGCACCGAGGCACCGTTCACCGGCGAGTACACCGACACCAAGACCGTCGGTGTCTATCGGTGCCGGGCGTGCGACGCAGAATTGTTCCGCAGCACCCAGAAATTCGAATCCCATTGCGGCTGGCCGTCGTTCTTCTCCCCGCTCGCCGGTGACGCCATCATCGAGCGCGCCGACGACTCGATGGGCATGCGTCGCACCGAGGTGCTGTGTGCCAACTGCGGCAGCCACCTGGGTCACGTGTTCGCCGGCGAGGGCTACGACACCCCGACCGACCTGCGCTACTGCATCAATTCGATCAGCCTGACGCTCGACCCCAACCAGGACTGAGCAGCCAGGCGCGGCGAGAAAGTCGCGGCATTACGGCAGAGCGTCGATCAGTGCCTCTACCTCGACGCGCGGACCGGTGAAGAACGGGGTTTCCTCGCGCACGTGCATTCGCGCCTCGGTGGCGCGCAGATCACGCATCAGGTCGACGATGCGATGCAGTTCGGGCGCCTCGAAGGCCAGCAGCCACTCGTAGTCGCCCAGCGCAAAGGACGACACCGTGTTCGCCCGCACATCCTTGTAGCCGCGTGCGGCCTTGCCGTGATCGGCGAGCATCTTGCGCCGCTCCTCGTCGGGCAGCAGGTACCACTCGTAGGAGCGAACGAAGGGGTACACACAGATGTAGTTGCCCGCTTCCTCACCGGCGAGGAAGGCCGGCACGTGGCTCTTGTTGAATTCGGCGGGCCGGTGGAGTGCGACGTTGCTCCACACCGCATTACACGCCCGGCCCAACTCGGTCTCGCGGCGGAACCGCGCGTAGGCCGCCTGCAGTGCCTCCACGTTCTCGGCGTGCCACCAGATCATGAAGTCGGCGTCGGCGCGCAAGCCCGCGACGTCGTAGACGCCACGCACGACGACCCCGCTGTCGAGGGTCTTGAAGAAGTCGGCGGCATCGGACCGAACCTGCGCACGATCGGCCGGCAGTTCGCCGGGACGCACGGCGAACACCGAGAACATCAAGTAGCGGACGGTGGCGTTCAGTTCTGCATAGTCCAGGCGGCTCATGACATTCATCGTGCCACCGGGCCGGTGCGGGCGGTCAGTCAGGTCGGTCAGTGAGGTGCCGTCTCACCCCAGGTCGGCAAGTACTTCGGCTGCCGCACGGCCGGCCTGCGCGATACAGGCCGGGACACCGACTCCGCCATAGGCCGAACCGGCGAGC
>NZ_JBEXMX010000139.1:0-6608 GCF_040610755.1 Gordonia sp. NPDC003585
TCGTCGCGTTCCGCCGAACTCGATGCCAGGCACACGCGCCCACAAAAAGTAGGGGAAGAACTCTCTTCCCCTACCCTTGGTGTCCTCCCCGCGAAGATTCTCGCGGAAGACTACGAACCTCGCGGAAGAAACTTCCTCCCCTATTTTTGGTGGAACGACCACGGCTGGTTCCTCGGCATCTACCCAGGTCAGAGCGGCGGTCACCAGACTCTTCGGATCAGTCCGCGTCGAGCTCCGCAAGAACCTCGTCGCTGATGTCGACGTTGCTGTACACGTTCTGCACGTCGTCGGAATCCTCGAGCGCATCGATGAGTTTGAAGACCTTGCGGGCCCCGTCGGCGTCGACCGCGACCTCGACGGACGCACGGAAACTGGCCTCGGCGGAGTCGTAGTCGATGCCGGCGTCCTGGAGTGCCGCGCGCACCGCGACGAGATCGGTGGGTTCGCTGACCACCTCGAACGACTCACCGAGGTCGGTGACCTCCTCGGCGCCGGCGTCGAGGACCGCCATCAGGACGTCGTCCTCGCTCTGACCGTTCTTCTCGAGGGTCACCACGCCCTTGCGTGTGAACAGGTAGGCCACCGATCCCGGGTCGGCCATGTTGCCGCCGTTGCGGGTCATCGCGGTACGGACCTCACCGGCCGCGCGATTGCGGTTGTCGGTGAGACATTCGATGAGCACGGCCACCCCGTTGGGGCCGTAGCCCTCGTACATGATGGTCTGCCAGTCGGCGCCGCCGGCCTCTTCGCCACCGCCGCGCTTGCGAGCGCGTTCGATGTTGTCGTTGGGCACCGACGACTTCTTTGCCTTCTGGATGGCATCGAACAGCGTCGGGTTGCCGGCCGGGTCACCACCGCCGGTCCGGGCGGCCACCTCGATGTTCTTGATGAGCTTCGCGAACATCTTGCCGCGCTTGGCGTCGATGACCGCCTTCTTGTGCTTGGTGGTGGCCCATTTGGAGTGGCCGCTCATGACCTGGTGATCCTTTCCACACGCCCGGTGCCGCCGCGGGTGTCATCACCCGCGCCGACGATGATCCCACGGCGCCGTTCGTTGTCGAGTGCACTTGCACCTGTCGCTCGATCGATCTTACCGACGCACCATCGTCACGAAATATTCGTGTACGCGACGATCGCCGGTGACCTCGGGATGAAACGACGTCGCGAGCACGTCGCCCTGCCGAACCGCGACGATACGGCCGGCCGCCGGACCGTCGGGTACGCGGGCCAGCACTTCGACCTCCGGTGACACCGACTCCACCCAGGGCGCGCGGATGAAGACGGCACGCATGGGTTCGGCCGTCGCGACATCGGTGATCCCGCGGAACTCCAGGTCGGTCTCGAAACTCTCCACCTGACGCCCGAAAGCGTTGCGGCGCACGGTGATATCAAGGGCATCGAGATGGCGCGCATCGGGCCGAGTGTCCAAGATGGTGGTGGCGAGCATGATCATGCCCGCGCACGACCCGTATGCGGGCAACCCGTCGGCGAGCGCCTCCTGGAGCGGATCGAACAGGTCGAACACACCCAGCAGTCTGCTCATCGTCGTCGACTCGCCACCCGGGATGACGAGACCGTCGATCTGGCCGAGTTCGGCGGCTCGACGCACCGGGGCCGCCCGCGCGCCCGCCGCCTCGAGCGCATACACATGCTCGCGAACGTCGCCCTGCAGGGCGAGCACACCGATGCGCGGGGCCGCGTTCACCGATCGCGCCGGGCGTGCTGATCCTCGGGCATCTCGCGACCCGTTCGCGCGAGACCCTCCTGCGTCACTGCCGCCACAAGGGTTCCCGACCGGTCGAAGATCCGTCCCTGGGTCAGGGCTCGACCCGCGTCGGCCGACGGCGAGGTCTGGTCGTACAGCAGCCAGTCATCGGCGCGGAACTCGCGCATGAACCACATGGCATGGTCCAGCGACGCCACCTGCGGATTGGACTCCTGATGCGGCACGCGCGACGAACCGAGCAGCGTCATGTCGCTCATGTAGGCCAGGGTGCCGACGTGGAAGACCTGGTCGTCGGGCAACGGATGCCGATACCGGAACCACACGCGTTGCTGGGCGGCGAAGTAGTCCGACGTGACCATCTGCGCGCGCGGGACGACCCGGATGTCGAAGTTCTTCCACTCCTTGAAGACCGCGCGTTCTTCCGGGGAGAACTCGTCGAGGCGATCAGGAAGCTCGGTCGGCGCGGGCACCGGTGGCATCTTGTCCTGGTGGGAATAGCCCTGGTCGGTGCGCACGTGGAACGAGGCCGACATCGTGAAGATGGCCTCGCCGTTCTGGATCCCGGTGACACGCCGGGTCACAAACGACCGACCGTCCCGAATCCGGTCGACCAGGAAGACGGCCGGAAGGTCCGGGTTGCCGGGCCGCAGGAAGTATCCGTGGAGCGAATGCACCCCGAACTCGTCGTCGACTGTCCGCGTGGCCGACATCAGCGCCTGCCCCGCCACCTGCCCACCAAACGTGCGCTGCAGATGGCTCGGGAATGCCGGGCCGCGATAGATGTCGGTCTCGATGCGCTCGACCTGAAGGATGTCCTCGATGGCTGCCACGCCGTCAAGTATCGCCTACCAACGCGTGCCCGGGTTTCCGCGGCCCCGACCGCCGCGGAAACCCGACACACAAATCAAGTCGAATCGTTGGACCGGCCGGCTTCACAGCTCGTCGAGGGTCATCAGGCCGTCCTGCACGGCGCGCGCCACGAGCGACGCCTTGGTCGGGGCCGGACGACCGATCTCCGCGTACTTCGCACGGATGCGGGTCAGGTGGGTGTTGACCGTGCCCAACGAGATGAAGAGCTGTTGTGCGACAGCCGGCTTGGAGTCCACCAGCATCCAGGTGCGCAGAACCTCGACCTCGCGGCCGGTGAGGCTCGGACGGGGCAGTTCGGGACGCTGCGGCTCCTCGCGGCCCGCGTTCTGCTCCTCGAGCCCGGGCACGATCGCCATCAGTCGCCCCTGCGGCCGATCGGCCGCGGCCATGCCGGCCACCGGCTGACCGGGCAGCGGCATCCGGCGGGCGGCCAGACGAGCCAGCGCCTCCTGGCGGCGGGCGGCAGCAGCAGCCTGACGGCGGGCGTCGGAACGGGGGGCATCGGCGGGACGGTACTGCGGGATGTGATGGGCGATTGCAGTCATTTCGATGTCCTCTTCACTCACTGGTCTCTGTCGTCGGACGGGGTTTCCGTCGCTTGTGAGTTAGAGATTATGAGCGTTCCCAAGTCCGGTCGATGGGGAGAACTCCCCTCGGCATGGGGAGAACTACCCATGCCATAGCCGCAGGTCAGAAGGGGTAAGAACCCGGCCGGTCCGGTCGGTACCCAACCACTACCCATCCGGGCGGGCACACCGGCTCAAGTGGCGGCGTTGCGCGCGGCTTCCTCGTCGATCATCGGGAGGTCCTCGCGGGTCACGATCCGTGACGCAACCGCGTACTCGACGAGCTTGGTGCGTCGGTTGCTGGCCAGTTTGCCGCCACCGGCCCGCATCCCGCTCACGCCGAGCTGATCGAGCTTGTCGCAGACGTTGTCCAGCTTGCGGTTGAACTTGGTGAGGGGCCACCCCAGACGTCCGGCGGCCTGCGCCGAAGACGGGATCGCACTCGAACCGGTGCCCTCACGTCGCAGGATCTCTTCGGCGAGAACGACGATCAGCAGTTTCTGGCTCTCCGTCAGCGTGGGCACACCCTGGGTAGTCCGACCGCCGTCGAACTCCGGGCGCGTCACCGACCGCACCTGTGGGGCGCGCGCGAACACGCTCACCTCGTAGGTGGTCGGACCTGCGGTGAAGACCACGGTCGTCTCCCCGAACACCAGCGGCATACGCGCACCGGGCCCCAGCGTCGCCGAGAACCCGACATCACCCGCCGACACACTCGCCGACAGATGCGTGCCCAGATTGGTGAGCCACCACAGTCCGTTCTCGTTGTGCAGGACCAGGAATCGGCGATGCAGGTAGGGGTTGTCGTCGATCGACAGGTCGGCCTCGCGACCGATGAAGAATCGGTGGTCGGCTTCCAGCGGAAAGCGTTCGCCGCAGTACTCGACATAGGTCATCGACCCGTCGTCGGGCGGACCCGCCAGTGCGTCGGCACGGGAATCGGCACCACCGGCCAGGTTGTCCCCTGACGGCCGATCGTGACCTGAAATCGTCATTCCCGCATTCCCCCCGGGTCAGTCTGCGTCTGCGGCGCTCGGCCCGTGTCCGTCGAGCTGCCCGTCAGTTCCGTCCACCGCAGCACCATCCACTCCGGCGCCATCCACTCCGGCGCCGTCCACTCCGGCACCGTCGACGGTCGTCGGTTGATCCTCGACCACGATGGCCGGGTTCTCGAGTGTCGAGACGGAATCGTGGGCGGTCACCACGATCACGGTGACGTTGTCGTGGGCACCGAGCGCCAGTGCCGCATCGACGAGCCGTTGCGCGGCCTGTTCGGAATTGCCCGCCTCACGCAGGATGTCGGCGATCTCCTCGTCCGGTAGCTCGCCGGTCAGACCGTCGCTGCAGATGAGGAGGACATCACCGGGATACGCCGGCGTACTGCGGAAATCGGCGATCGGATCGATCATTCCCGCGCCGAGGGCACGGGTGATCACGTTGCGGCGTGGATCGGTGCGCGCCTGCTCCGGGGTCAGGAAGCCCGCCTCGATGAACTCCTGCACCTGCGAGTGATCCGTCGTGAGCTGATTGAGGGTGCCGTTCTGGTACCGGTAGGTGCGCGAATCGCCGATGTTGACCACCAGCCAGTGCGGACGGCCCTCGTCGGTGACGAGAACGACGCCGGTTGCCGTCGTTCCGGCACGACGATCACTCTCGGTGTCGATCGCGCCGATTCGCTGCTGCGCCAGCGCGAGCAGGTCGTTCAGCGCGACCTGGGTGTCGTTGATGTCACCGGCGGCGGGCGCCTCGGACAGCGTCAACAGGGCGGCCTCGCTGGCCAGTTCACCGCTGTCGTGTCCGCCCATCCCGTCGGCGAGCAGATAGATACCCGGCATGGCGAGCGCGGCATCCTCGTTGGTCTCGCGCACCCGACCGACGTTGCACGCCGCCGCCCATTCGAGCCGCAGCTCGCCCACGAAGTCCGTACCCGACCGTGTGTCGTCCCGGACGATTGTCGCCGCATCCATGGTCAGCAGATCCTACCGGTGGACCGACCGAAAACAGCTCCGGACGTCGGCTGTTCGGCGGCAATTGTGCACTCGCACCGGTATTCGCCCACGATCACCTCGGTTACCAGCCCCGCTCGGCAAGCCGGTGCGGCGCCGGGATCTCGTCGACGTTGATCCCGACCATGGCCTCACCGAGGCCGCGGGACACCTTCGCCAGCACATCGGGATCGTCGTGGAACGTGGTGGCGGCCACGATGGCGGCCGCCCGCTGTGCGGGGTTGCCGGACTTGAAGATTCCGGATCCGACGAACACGCCCTCGGCTCCGAGCTGCATCATCATCGCAGCGTCGGCCGGAGTCGCGATACCGCCGGCGGTGAACAGCGTCACCGGCAGTTTGCCGGCCTCGGCGACCTCGGCGACGAGCTCGTAGGGAGCCTGCAATTCCTTTGCCGCAACGTAGAGTTCGTCCTTCGGCAGCGAGGTCAGGCGGCGGATCTCGTCGCGGATCTTGCGCATGTGAGTGGTCGCGTTGGAGACGTCGCCCGTGCCGGCCTCCCCCTTCGACCGGATCATCGCAGCGCCTTCGGTGATCCTGCGCAGCGCCTCCCCGAGGTTGGTGGCACCGCAGACGAAGGGCACGGTGAACTGCCACTTGTCGATGTGGTTCGCATAGTCGGCGGGGGTCAGCACCTCCGACTCGTCGATGTAGTCGACACCGAGGCTCTGCAGGACCTGCGCCTCGACGAAATGTCCGATGCGGGCCTTGGCCATCACCGGGATGCTGACCGCGGCGATGATGCCGTCGATCATGTCGGGGTCACTCATCCGCGACACGCCGCCCTGGGCGCGGATGTCGGCAGGCACCCGCTCGAGCGCCATGACCGCGACCGCCCCGGCGTCCTCGGCGATCTTCGCCTGCTCGGGGGTGACCACATCCATGATCACGCCGCCCTTGAGCATCTCGGCCATTCCACGCTTGACCCGCGCCGTACCCTGGCCGACCTCGGGAACGGTCGCGCCGTTGTGACTCACTGCCATGTCTCCTCAGTTGTTGCTCGCTGATGTGCGGTGTCGGGTCGGTGCACAGCCATCACGCCGGCCCCGCCCGCGAACGCCGCGGCGCACCGGAACCACGACACATCCGACCTCCAGTCTAGGTGAGTGCGATCGGGGGGCCGACGGGGCGGCGGTCCACCGTGGCTCGACCCATCCACGCCGCACCCGCACATGGGTCACGGACCGCCCGGGACGCCGCGCTCGATGATCTCGAAGTAGTCGGGCAACGGGGCCCGACCGCCGAGCCGGAGCCACCGCACCGGCCGGCGTTCGGCCAGGTTGCGGGTGTCGCGCACGGCGTCGTTGTAGAAGCGGCGCGCCATCATCACGCGGGTCTCGGCGTCGGCGAGTTCGGCCACCAGTCCGGGCGGTCGAGACTGCGGGTCGGCGCGCGCCAATGCCGCCGAGACCGCGTTCTCCGCGGCCTCCCGCGTCGCGGG
>NZ_JBEXMX010000140.1:0-6200 GCF_040610755.1 Gordonia sp. NPDC003585
GCACCCGGCTCGTGCAGCACTGGTGGGCGCAGATCGTCGGTGCGCAGTGGTGGTTCGCCACGCAGGATCGTGCCGACGGTCGGTGGGAGTTCGACGGTGTGATCGTCGACGCGGGCCAGCAGGCCGGCCTCGATGAGACGTGGGATGGGTGCGTTGGGGTCGGCTGCCGGCCCTGCGTCGCGGCTGCGGCCGAGTGCCGGGCCGCGAGAGAGCGTCTGCAACAGTTCGCGCTGGCGGTCGTCGAGCTTCTCGAGGAGGGCGCTGATGGTCTCGGGTGTACGCGTGCACAGCAGGCCGGTGAGGTGATGGGCCTTCCACGGCAGCGCGGCGTCGGCATGGGCCCCGGCCTGCAGCGTGGCGCCCTCGGTCCAGAGAACGGCGCGGAGTGTCAGCAGGTCGATGCGGTCTGCGATGTCTTGCGGATCAGCTCGATTGCCGATCGCGGTGACGATGGCGCCGGCCGTCGCGTGCGAACTGCCTGCGTTTCGACGAGCGCCGAGCGCCAGCGCCTGCTCGAGGACGGCAACGCTCAACAGGTCGAGATCCTCGCCGGTGTGTGCGAGCGACGCGGGCGCGAGCGCGCGCTGTGCGAGGACGGCGCTGCCCTGCGGGGGTGGCGAGGCGAGGTCGGGACGCTGCGCCAGCAGCTCGGCGAGTGCGTCGTCGGATCGGCCGGCCAGGTCTTGCGCGAGGCTGCGCCGCTGGTCATCCGAACTCATTCGATCGAGTCTACCGACGCCGGGTTCCGATTGCGGGGTCGCGGGTGACAGGCTGGGCTCATGCCAGTTGATTCTGTGCCGGCCGGGCCCGACACTCCGTTTCTGGCCGTGGACGCGGCACGAATGCAGCACAATCTGGATCGGGTGGCCGGGGTGGCCCGCGCCGCGGGACTGGAACTGAGACCGCACGCGAAGACGCACAAATGCCTCGAGGTGGCGCGGCGTCAGATCGCTGCCGGCGCGACGGGTTTGACCGTGGCGACGATCGGCGAGGCCGAGGTGTTCGCCGCGCACGCCGCCGCGACCGGATGTCGTGATCTGTTCATCGCCTATCCGTTGTGGGTGACCGGCACCAAGGGTCGCAGGCTGGCCGCGCTGGCCGACCAGGTGCGCGTTCGGGTCGGGGTCGATTCCGTCGAGGGCGCGCGCCAGTTGGCCGGTGAGCTGGGCACTCGGTCGGTCGAGGTGGTGATCGAGGTCGACTCGGGGCAGCACCGCACCGGGGTGGCGCCCGAGCGGTCAGGTGAAGTAGCCTCGGCGGCAAGAGATCTGGGTCTCGACGTGGTGGGTGTGTTCACCTTTCCTGGGCACGGATATGGGATCGGTGATACCCGGCGCGACGCGGCTCACGACGAGGCGAGGGTGCTTTCCGTTGCCGCGCAACGACTGTCCGACGAGGGGATCGAGCCTCGGGTGCGCAGTGGTGGCTCGACACCGACCCTGGACTTCGCCGACGGTGGGGTACTCACCGAGATCCGGCCCGGTGTCTACCCGTTCAACGACGCGCAGCAGTTGGAGATGTGCTCGTGCGGCATCCACGACGCGAGCCTGTGGGCGGTGACGACGGTGGTCCACCGCACCGGCCACCGCGTCGTCGTCGATGCTGGCAGCAAGATCCTCGGCGCGGACCGTCCTTCGTGGACAACAGGGTTCGGTCGTCTGCCGGATCACCTCGACGCCCGCGTGACGTCGCTGTCGGAACATCATGCCGTCGTCGAGTTCCCCGATGGTGCGGCTTCGGAAGGCATTCCGGCGATCGGATCACGAATCCGGTTGATTCCCAATCATGTCTGTACCGCCGTCAACCTGGTCGACGAGCTGATGATCGTCGACGATCGAGGTGATGTGACCGAGCGGTGGGACGTCGTGGCGCGAGGGGAAAACAGCTGACCAGGGCGTGTCTCCCTAGAAGTACACCTTTTGCGGCGTGGGTTGGTCGGTCGTGTTGCCGTTCCCCACTTGGCCGTTGCTGTTGTTGCCCCAACACAACACTTCGGAGTCCGATTGTGCGCAGGCAGTCCCGAAACCTGCGGCCACCGTCGTCAGACCTTCCGGTCCGGTCACCTCGTGCGGTATTGCCACCTGCCCGTCGCTCGAGAACCCGAGCTGGCCATCGGCGTTGTCGCCCCAGCAATAGGCTTTGCCTTGTGCGGCGGCGCACGTGGAAGTCCACCCGGTGGCAATCGACGTCACGCCGTCGAGTGCGTTGACGGGCGTCGGTGACGTGCGCTGGGTGGTCGTGCCGTCGCCGATCTGACCGTACGTGTTGTCACCCCAGCAATAGGCTTTGCCGTCGGCGGTGGCGCATGTTGTGCGGCGGTACTCGCCGTCCGCACTGTCTTCCGTGTTCGGGTCGTAGTTGTAGCCGCCGACGGACACCGAGGTGACCTTGTCCAGCGCGACCTTCGTCGGTGCCACTGGTTCCGTGGAGGTCGAGCCGTTTCCGACCTGCCCTGTTCGGTTGTCGCCCCAGCAATGCAGGCCGGTGTCGGCGATCGCGCAGGTGGTGCCGAATCCGGTTGCGATGGCCCGCACTCCGGTGAGACCGGGAACCTTGACAGGGCTTGTCGACGTCCGGGGTGTCGACGCCCCGAGCTGTCCGCGGTCGTTGTCGCCCCAGCAATATGCCTCGCCGGCTGAAATCGCACATGTGGTGCCCCAGCCGGTAGAGATCGCGGTGACGTCGCTCAATGAGCCGACCTGGGTGGGTGTCGACACGGTGGTGCCGGTCTGACCGTCACCGACTTGACCAAAGGCGTTGTCGCCCCAGCAGAATGCCTTACTGGCAGACACCGCGCAGGTCGTCGCCGGCCAGGTGTTGTCCGACTTGCGGAACGCGCCGATGCTGATATCGGTGATCTCGGTCATACCGCTGAGTGAGACGGGCGCGGGGCGTTCGGTCGTCGTTCCGTCGCCGAGTTGTCCGAAATTGTTGTTGCCCCAGCATCGAAGCGTGCCGCCCTGCGCCGCGCATGATGCTCCGCCGTCAGTCGCGATGAGCTTCTGCGCGGCCACGGTGGTGGATGTCTCGTCGGACCCCGATCGGGACTTGTTCCAGAAGAACACCCCGACACCGGCTGCCACGAGAAGCACGATGACCGCGGCCACCGACGCGACGATGAGGCCGGTTCGACGGCGCGCGGGCGGCGGAGGCGTCGGCGCGCCGGGTATCGGCCGCGGAGTGGAAATGCGATCGTGGTGCGGGGTCGGCGGTGGCGGAGTCTGCGGTGGTGGGGGCGTGAACGGTTGCGTCTGAGCGGTCAATGCGCTGCCGAGAGCGGCCGCGAACGCGCGACAGTTCGGAAATCGGTCGGCGGGGTTGCGCGCAAATGCCCGCGCGAACACATGGTCGGTGGCGGCCAGGTCGGGCCGCAGTTGCGAGACCGGCGTGATCGCACCGCGGACGTGCGCCATGACCACGGCCGACGGTGTGCTGCCCACCAGTGGCGGCTGCCCGGTCAGCAGCGCGTACGCCGTTGCGGCTAGTGAGTACTGATCCGCGGCGGGTGTTGCCTCGCCGCCGTCGATCACCTCGGGCGCGGAGTACGCGAGTGTGCCGATGAAGCCCTGGGTGCCGGTCAGTCCCGCCGTGTTGGCAAGTTTCGCGATTCCGAAGTCGAGCACCACGGTGCGTTCGATGGCACCCCCGCCATGTTCGATCCCGCCATGTTCGACCCCGCCGGGTTCCCGGGTCACGATGATGTTGGCGGGCTTGATGTCTCGATGGATCACCCGGTGCCGGTGCGCGTAGTCGAGCGCGTCGGCCACCTGGCCGACGACCTGGGCGACCTCGGCGGGCCGGAGACGCTCGGCCGAAAGATCCCGCCCTTCGATGTAGCTCATCGAAAACCACGGCGCCCCGTTGTCGATGCCGTACTGGTGGACCGTGATGATGCTCGGATGGTTCAGCTTGGCGGCGGTTCTGGCCTCGTTGGTGAAACGCTGCTGGAAGCTCGGGTCGCCCGCGCCTGCGATCGAGATGACCTTCAGTGCCTCACGTCGTTCCAGCGACGGGTTGTCGACGAGATACACCGCGCCCATGCCACCCTGACCCAGCTGCGAGAGAACGCGATAGCCGGCGATCTGACTTCCGGGACTCAGCGCCACCTCGATCTCCCTGGTCAAGTGAGTGGGGACGAGAGGGACGATACCGAATGGCCTGATGATCGTGGTGCTGACTCATTCAGTTGGTCAGGGTGGGACGGACTGGACGATCTTTGGGTGCCGAGGAGGTCGGTGCGGTCGCAGGCGCCATGGCAGAATGCTGGCTGTGACCGAAGAAACCGTGACCGAAGAAGCCGGCGCCGACAAGTCCGGCAAGAAGCGCTACGTCGACAACGGCTGGCCGTTCGCGGACGGCGAGCACGCAGTCTCCGAGTTCGCGACCAACATCTCGGGTGCGCTGTCGCCGTTCGGTGACGTCGAGTTCCCGCTGCCGCAGGACGAGCTGCCGTTCGTGCAGGCCAAGACGGTCATCAACCGCTGATCTGATGTCGTCGGCCAGTTCCGCCGACCGCGACCCGGGCCTCACCCACATCGACGAGTCGGGGACGGCCCGGATGGTCGACGTGGGCGGCAAGAAGAGCACCAACAGGCGTGCTGTGGCCGGTGGGACGTTCTGCACCACGGCCGAGGTCATCGACCTGCTCAGTCAGGCCAAACTGCCCAAGGGCGACGTCCTTGCCACTGCCCGCATCGCGGGCATCATGGCGGCCAAACGCACGTCCGAGCTGATCCCGCTGTGCCACCAGCTGGCGTTATCCGCGGTGGAGATCGACTTCGTCATCGGCGACGATCGGATCGAGGTCACCGCTACGGCCTCGACGTCGGGCCAGACGGGAGTCGAGATGGAAGCGTTGACCGCCGTCGCTGTCACCGGCCTCACCCTGCACGACATGGTGAAGGCCGTCGACCGCCGCGCGCACATGGACAACATCCGCCTGCTGGAGAAGACCGGTGGCAAGTCGGGCACCTGGCGGCGGGACGACGATGTCTGACGACGCCGCACCCGGCCGTGAACTGCGCGCCTGGATCGTGGTCGCGTCGACGCGGGCCGGTCGCGGCCAATACCTGGATCGGTCCGGGCCGATCATCGCCGAATGGCTGACTGCGCAGGGATTTGTGGTTGACGAGCACATCGTCGTCGCGGACGGGCCACCGGTCGGCGAGGCGATCCGAGCGGCCCTATACGCCGACGCACACCTCGTGATCACCACCGGCGGAACGGGTCTCACCCCGACCGACCGGACTCCCGAGGAGACCCGGCAACTGCTCGACTTCGAGATTCCGGGTCTCGCCGATGCCATCCGCGCCGCGGGCCTGCCGGCCGTTCCGACGGCTGTGCTGTCGCGAGGAACAGCGGGCGTGGCCGGCTCGTCCCTCGTGGTGAACCTGCCCGGCTCCACCGGTGGTGTCCGGGACGGCCTGGAGGTGCTGGCCGGCGTCGTGCACCACGCCATCGACCAGATTCACGGCGGTGACCACCGGTGAGTTCGCCGCAGATCCGCACGGCCGTCGCCGAATCATCCATTGATTTGGTCGAACATGAGGCGTGGGTCGCCGACGCCGCGGGCGGACGGGCCGGAGCCATCGTCGGATTCGTGGGTGCGGTGCGCGACCACGACGGCGGTAGGGGAGTGACGGCGCTCTCGTATTCGTCGCATCCCACCGCGCCGAACGTGCTCGATGAAGTGGTCGGCGAGATCGTCAAAGATGCTCAGGTGCGTGCGGTTGCGGTGTCGCACCGCGTTGGCGACCTCGTGGTCGGCGACGCCGCGTTCATCGTGGCGGTCGCGGCCGATCATCGTCGCGCCGCCTTCGAGATCTGCGCGCGCCTGGTCGACGAGGTGAAGGCCCGACTGCCGGTCTGGAAACATCAGTTCTTTGTCGACGGCAGCGACGAATGGGTCGGGTCGGCCTGATTCGCGGATCGCTGACTCGAAGAGTTCGGTGACCAGCCTTCTGACCTGGGTAAACACGATACTGTGGTGCTCGCAAAATCTCGGGGAAGAAGTTTCTTCCCCGAGGTTCACAATCGTCCCCTACAAATTTTCGGCCCTTCTGCTCTGAATGTGGATGGTTAGTTAGGCGTACGGGCCGGGTGTGTGCGGGTGGGCGCACGGGCGCTCGTAGGGTTGAAAGCTCCTACACAACCAACCTTGGGAGCTGACCCGTGCGCGCTACAACCCTACTGAACCGTCT
>NZ_JBEXMX010000141.1:0-6133 GCF_040610755.1 Gordonia sp. NPDC003585
GCTTCAGCTCAGCCGAGTACCGCTTCGATCCTGCCGCTGCCATAGGTTTCATTCTCCCTTGAGACCAACCCTCCGGAAACACCGGGACGGATCAGGAAGCTTACGATCTTTGAGGGTGAGCCTGACGTCGGAAAGTCGACCATGACCTTGATGTGGGCGGCGATGGTCAGCAATGGTGGACCGTGGCCACGGTCAGTTGTTGGCGAGGACGAGAGTCGGAATGAGAAAGGCCTTGCTGAGCCCGCTGGCATAGTGCTTGTCGGCGTAGAGGACGACCTCGCGGACACTGTGGTTCCTCGGCTCATAGCAGCCGGGGCGGACCTCGACCGTTTGTCGACCATGGCGAGGCCTCGCGACAACGAAGGCCGACCAATTCCCTTCCTGATTCCAGACGATGTGGACAAGCTACGTCGGGCAATCGAGGAGGTAGACGCAAGGCTGGTCATCATCGATCCGATCAGCGCGTTCATGTCGGACGCCGTGAAACCAGGAAGCGATACCGCGAACCGCAAGGCGTTGATGACGTTGGCGGACGTGGCAGAGCAGACAGGCGCGGCGATCGTGTTGGTCCGGCACCTGAACAAAGGGACCGGAATGAGCGCGAAACACCGGGGTGGTGGTTCCATCGCTTACACCGCGCTGGCGCGATCGGTGCTACTGGCTGCGAAGCTTTCGCCGAGTGAGGACCGGGAGAACACCGAGGCGCGCTATGGGTTGGCACTGACGAAAGGAAACCTGGCACCCGCATCGAAAACGCTTGGCTATCAACTGGTGTCGAGTTCGAGCGATCCAGATTCGCCGATAGTGCTGTGGGCCGGTCTGTTAGACGAGAGCGCTGACCAACTCGTTGGTGCAGATGGAGCCAAGGGTGATGCACGGAAAGCAGCGCCAGCCCGTGATGAGGCTGAACGACTAATCCGGGAGATTCTGGCCGCTGGCCCTGTGGACGCAAAGGAGGTTCGCAAGATGGTCCAAGCCGAGGCTGGGTGTAGTGAGAAAACAGTTACTAACGCTGCCAACAAGATTGGCGTAGTGAAGACACCTGTTCGCGTGGAAGGTGGAAGTCGAATTGATCACTGGACTTGGGCGCTGTCAGGACGGATCAAGCCGCAAAGCGACAAAGGCAGCACGTAGAAAATGGCCAGTAGAGCGCCGATGCGCCCTAGAATCCCTCGGTTCTCTCCTCTCTCGACCTAGGGGTTCTAGGGACTTCTGAGTCTCCTGGGTGCCTGGGTTTCGTTTGTAGTCAGATGATTTGGAGGTACCGCACACATCCAGACGCCCCCAGTATCCCCTAGAACTCCCTAGAAGTAGTAGCGGTAAGAGAGGGGGATACGTGCGCGCGTCGGAAACGCAGGAGTAGTCGCGATTCGCGATTGATTCCAGGTCAAGTCAGGTTTAGAACGAGGTAGCCCAAATGCGTTGTTGTTCCTTTATATCAGGGATGAGCCTCGTTTTCGACTGCCAGTCGATAACCCCCTCGCAAGCACCCGCCTCGGCTCTGAACGCTGCCAGCCACTCACAACGCGGCACCGACGCAGCAGAAGGCCATCGCCATTCTCCGGGGCTGAAAGCGCGTACTCACCCTCGGAGCCCGAGAATGGGTTCAACATGGGGAGCGTTGGAGCTACCCGCCATTCAGGCGTACTTCCGACCGGGCAGAGAGCGCGAGAACTGCGCGCAGGCATCGAGAATGCATGGAATATGGCCCCAATGAACAACTTTCGGCTCCGTCTCTCCGTGATGGCTGGCGTACCGTCGGAGGCGTCGGAAACCCCAATACGACCGTTTACCGTTCCGACGCCCACTGACCAGGCGCTTCGCAGATGGCCGGCCAAGCCTCAATAGGAGATCAACGTGAGCACAGCGGAACGAACAGCAGCACTGCGCCGCGCCATGGCAGGACGCCCCACACCGCCAAGCCGGCCAAACGCAAGCGCAGCAGTCGAACAGACTCACGCGGAGGTCAACACTTCGGGCAGTGGACAAGTTGCTGAGAAGAGTGGAGACATGTTGCCGCTCAGAGTGATTGGATACGTGCGCGTGAGTACGGCGAGCCAGGACGCCAATGGGTACGGATTGCGTGCGCAGCGCGAAGCATTGGAGAACTATTGCGCTTCCAATGGGCATCAGTTACTCACTGTCACAAGCGATGTCATCGGCGGAACCAAGGCTGAGCAGATGTACGGGCGTGCCGTCGCGATCCAAGCGTTGGACGCGGGTACGGCGGACGTGCTTTTGGTGCGGGCGCTGGATCGTGCAACCCGCGACCAACTCGACGCTGCACAGCTCTACAAGCATGCCGACGAGAACGGTTGGCTCCTGATGGACTGTGAAGGTGCGAACAGCGGAGACCCCAGCCAGCGACTGACCGCTGACATTCGGCTCGCGGTTGGCGCAGAGGAACGGCGGCGCATCAGCGTGCGCACCAAGGAGGGCTTGGCGCGTGCACGACGCGAGGGTAAGAAGCTCGGCAGGCCAAGCAAGATACCGCGCCCGGTGATTGACGAGATCATCCTCATGCGCAGGGATGAGGGGATGGGGCCGAAGGCAATCGCCAACCACCTCGATTCAATCGGAATCCCGACGCCAGGCGGCGGATACCGCTGGCACTACAGCAGCGTTCGACGCATCTTGAATCGGGAAGGTATTGGGTAACAATGGCATCCGTACGAAAGTTCACGTCAAGCAAAGATGGAAGGCCCTACTACAAGGTCAAGTGGCGGACGCCGGATGGCAAGCACCGGACCAAGGGCGGTTTCCGTACTCGCAAGGAGGCTGACGCCTACGCCACGACTGTCGAGTTCAACCAGCGTCGCGGCACTACGTTTGACCCGAGGTCGGGTGACGTCACATTCCGCACCGCAGCCTCGGCATGGCTTGACAGCCGCCACGACCTGAAGACGACGACGCGGCGTGGCTATGAGTACGCGCTTGCGCCAGCAGAAGACCGCCACGGCGACATGGGAGAGTTGGGCATTGATGCGGTGTTCGGTGGATACCCGATCAATGCGATTAAGCGCGAACGTATTTCAGAGTGGGTGCAGGCGCTGACAGACGCGGGTAAGAAGCCATCCACGGTGCGCCATGCCTACTTCCTGGTGCGGATGGTGCTGGCACAGGCGGTGGTGGATGGCCGGCTGACGAGTAACCCCGCTGACTACGTGCGCCTACCCTCCGAGCACAGCGCAAGCGGTGGAGGTGCGGGCACGGTCGATGACCCTGCGCAGTTCCTCACTGCGACTCAGGTTGCCGCGCTCGTCGCCGCAACGCCTTGGCCATTCATTATCTACGTCCACATCGCAGCATGGGCAGGACTGCGAGCTGCGGAGTTGGCCGGGCTACAGGTCGGGGACGTTGAGCTCCCGGAGCATTCGCTGAACCCAAATGCTCGCCAGAAGCCGGGGACGTTGCGCGTGGAGCGGACGGTGCAGGTGATCGACGGGGTCGCCAGCTACGTCGCGCCCAAGACCCGAGGCAGTCGCCGCCGCGTACCGCTGACTCCGGCAACGGTGGACCTTTTACGCGACTACCTTGCGGAGCACCCGCGTCGGAGTGAGCCGACGGCACCACTGTTCCCGGCGATGCGGCTGGTTGCGGAGCGGCCGACAGGCATCAAGCGCAGCGACGAGCCGGAGTCAGCCAAGGCGAAGGCAGGCCGACAAGCGGACGCCCTGGCTGCCCTCGATGTGTCCGAGGCGGAGGACCGGTTGGCGCTCGACTGGACCGAGTTGCTGCGGCACCAGACGTTCTACAAGGCCGTGTTCAGGCCTGCCGTGTTGCGTGCGAACCGGATCGCTGGGCAGCGGGACAGCCTCACGCCCAGCCTGCCAGCGGATTTGAAGTTCCACAGCCTTCGGCATACGTACGTGTCATTGTGCGTCGCTGCAGGCATCCAACCGCTGGAGATCGCGAAGATGGCCGGCCACGCGAAGGTCACCACGACGCTGACGGTCTATGCCCACCTATTCGAGGACGACCACGCCGACGCAATGTCTGCGTTGGGCGATGGGCACGACGACGGATAGCGGGAACGTAGTGAACCTCGTGAGTGCACACCGACGCTAGCAGGTCTCAAATGCGTAACCGGTGGTCACGTCTGAGCATCCACCTCGTACAGTGCGCATCAGGTAATCGAGGACTTCAGTTGTCGGTTGCCCCTGTGATACTGGAACCCATGAAGGAGAGTCGGTTGGCGGAGTGGCCTGAGCACTTCCCGGACTCGTGTCCGCCTGCTGATGCGTCGCCAGCTGAAGGCTTCTTCTACCGAATAGTCGACGCTGCACCTCCGCAAGACGACGACTTCTTGAGTAATCTGAGGCTGTTCCAGTTAGGAAAACGCTTCAAGCGAGGAAAGAACTGGACCGATGACTGTCAGGCTGCGGGGCTTAGCGTTCTCGCGGATCGTGACGAGGCGATCAACCTTCGTGATTCGTGCGGCCCGATGCGGAGGAAGGCCATCGCGCACGGCGACACGACCGGCATCGGCCTGATGAAACACACCCCGGGCCGAGCGGGCGCGAGTCACCACACCTGGTGGTTACCCGAAGGCGAGAAGCCGGCAAGTGACTTCGAGGTCGTCGTATGACTTGGCTGCCCAGCGGCACAGTTCTGGGTGAACTGCTCATGGAAGAAACGCTGGTCTACTACGACGGGCCACGTGTCTTCACGTGCCGCTCGATCACTGACCAACGTTACTTAGTGGCGTGGGCGAATGAGCAAGACGATGGAGACACGTGGTTGTACGTGCCGCTGTCGCAAGCGCGCCTCAACGTTCTACGTTCTGGTGCCTGGCCACTACGTGAAGCATTCGTGCTCCCGGAATCGATTGTGTATCGGGTTGACCTGACTGACAGTGATGAAGATTCGAATTCCGCTCGCGATGTCGCGCGGCTGATCAGTTCCGAAGACATCCCAGAGGATTGGCTACCAGGCGAGAATTTTCGGCTTGAACTTGAGACAGCGACCGTCACACCTGCAGACAGTCCAGAAGTGCTGGCGTTTAAGGCGCAGCAGGAGAACCGGACCCGCCTTCGTCTAGAGATTGACCACGCCGATGTCCTTCGTACCGAAGCACCTACCCGACAGGTAGGCGAAATTCTCGTACTCGCGCAACGCATGTATGACAACTTTGGCATGAGCTTGGGTTCCGGGGAAGTCAATGCGAAGGGACGCATACCGAAGGAAATCGCCAGTCGTGTTGCGAGCGATGTCCTTGCACTATCCGCTGCAAGCTTCGTGATTGAACTTGGGTCTAGAAACTTTGAGCCTTTGTTCGGGGATTCACTATTTGCTGATTCGACAAAGCACCTTATAGCCCTGCTTGACCCGAACCTTGAGCGCGAGGCCATATCGGAGCAATTAAGGGATCTAGGGCCACGGGCCGCGAAAAGTTTCCGAAAGTTTGTTTCCGGGTTAGCTGATACAGGCGCGGATGTATCGGTCGCGGCTGCCAGCGTGAATTTTGGGTATACCGTTCAGGCGATGTCGTCCGAACGCCTCGGATTTCTTAAGCTGATGCTGACCCGCCTCGTGCCGGATGAAGAAGTGACATCAATTCGCGAAGAGATGGAACTAGTCGCTTACGATTCGGGGCGACGAACCTTCGGTTTGAAAGGGTCTGCCGATGACGTATACGAAGGCGCAGTTTCCGCGGTGGTGACTCGGCAGATGCCTAACCCCACGATCCACGCACGGTATGACGCGTTGATCGAAGCAACAAGCGTCTTGAATGAGGTTATCGGTGAGACCAAGGTCACATACCGGCTGCTTCAATTGATACCGGCCTCTACAAATGCGAACACCTGACGGTGGATCTAGTCGATTCTCTGTCAGAATTGATCGTCGTTAATCGTCGTTGAGCGGCGGATTGACGTGATAGACAAATTGACGGGCATCATCGATCTTATTTCGGCGTTGGTATTTACTTGCATTTCGAAGGGTGAAGACCATCGTGCGGCTTTCGCCTATGTCATCATTCTTGACGACCCACTCGACTGTCTGTCGACGGCCATGAAAAACTGCCCATGGGTGGCCACGAAAGTGCCCGCTGACGGCCAATAAGGACTGCCCGCTGGCGGTCAGGTAGGTGCCCGTTGGTGGCCACGATTTTGCCCACGTCTTCTTGTTGATC
>NZ_JBEXMX010000142.1:0-6025 GCF_040610755.1 Gordonia sp. NPDC003585
TTCAAGACGGCCAATCGCCCGAGGCGATCGCTCTGGCACGTCAGATCGTCACTGATCAGGAGAGCGAAATCGCGAGGGAGATCACGCCGGTGCAGGCACGGACGAGTTGGGCGGTCGGCTGGAACAAGCCGCAGTTCTTCGGGCGTGACGCGCTGCTCGCGGAAAAGGAGGCCGGACCGGTTCGGCGCCTGTACGGGCTGCGGGCCACCGGTCGTGGTGTGCCGCGCGCCGACTGCACCGTCCTCGCCGGACCGGGTGGTGCCCAGATCGGGTTGTGCACGTCGGGTACCTTCTCGCCGACTCTCAAACAGGGCATCGCCCTCGCCCTGCTCGACACCTCCTCCGGAGTGCGCAAGGGCGACGAGGTGATTGTCGACGTCCGCGGCCGTGACCTGCCCTGCGAGGTGGTCATCCCGCCGTTCGTGCCCAGCCACGTCTGACCTGCAGCCTCGTTGACTGGGCGTCAGGTGCGCAGGATCTTCGCCATCGCCTTGCCCTTGGCCAGCTCGTCCACGAGCTTGTCGAGGTAGCGGATCTGCTGCATCAGGGGGTCGTCGATGTCCTGCACCCGGACGCCGCACACGACGCCGGTGATCTGGTCTGCGTGCGCGTTGAGCCGGGCGTCGGCGAAGAAATCCTCGAAGGTGGTTTCGGCGTCGATGTGCCGCTTGAGATCGTCGGCGTCGAATCCGGTCAGCCACTCGATGACCTCGTCGACCTCGGCGCGGCTGCGGCCTTTACGTTCCGCCTTGGCCACGTAGAGCGGGTACACCGACGCGAAGCTGGTGTGGAAGATCCGATGCATGTCCTCATCGTAGGGCGCGGGTGCACGCGAATTCGGTTGTGCCCCGGCGGTACGATGGGCGCCATGACCTTGCAGTTCACCCGTACCGAACATCCCCACCCGGTGTCGGAGACGCGGCGCGCCGAGATCCTCGCCGCACCCGGCTTCGGTCGTCATTTCACCGACAACATGGTGATGATCGACTACGACGCGGACCGCGGGTGGCACAACGCGAAGGTGACCCCGTACGGCCCGATCGCGCTCGATCCGTCGGCGATGGTGCTGCATTACGGCCAAGAGGTGTTCGAAGGACTCAAGGCCTACCGCCAGCCCGACGGTTCGATCGCGGCCTTCCGCCCCGAGGCCAACGCCGAGCGGCTGCAGTCCTCGGCAGCGCGCCTCGCGATGCCGCCGCTGCCGGTCGAGGACTTCATCGGCTCGCTGCGCGCTCTGCTCGACGCCGACAACGAGTGGGTGCCCGCCTCCGGCGGCGAGGAATCGCTCTACCTGCGGCCGTTCATGTTCGCCTCGCAGGCCAGTCTCGGTGTCAATGCGCCGTCGTCGCAGTACATCTACTCGGTCATCGCCTCGCCCGCGGGCGCCTACTTCTCCGGTGGCATCAAGCCGGTCAGCGTGTGGCTGAGCACCGAGTACGTGCGCGCGGCACCGGGCGGCACCGGTTTCGCCAAGTGTGGCGGCAACTACGCGGCCGCCTTCCTCGCCCAGCGACAGGCCACCGAGCAGGGCTGCGACCAGGTGGTCTGGCTCGACGCGGTGGAGCGTCGCTACATCGAGGAGATGGGCGGCATGAACCTCTTCTTCGTCTTCGGATCGGGTGCCGACGCCCGACTCGTGACGCCGGAACTCACCGGATCGTTGCTGCCTGGCATCACCCGGAGTTCGTTGCTCACCCTCGCCACCGACGCCGGCTTCGCCGTGGAGGAGCGTCGCATCACCACCGAGGAACTGCGCAAGGGTGTCGCGTCGGGCGACATCACCGAGGTCTTCGCCTGCGGCACCGCCGCGGTGATCACGCCGGTCGGTCGGGTCAAGGGCGACCACGAGGATTACACCATCGGCAACGGCGTGACCGGCGAGGTCACCCAGGCACTGCGCGACACCCTCACCGGAATCCAGCGCGGCACCTTCGCCGACACCCACGGGTGGATGACCGAGCTCTACCGGCGGTAGTCGGTCCTCGGGTCAGAGCAGCAGCCCGACCACCGAGATCGCCACGCCGAGTTCGATTGTCGCGCCGAGGACGTCGCCGCTGATGCCGCCCATTCGACGCGCGCAGTGCCGCGAGAACACATCCGCGAAAACGCCGACCACCACCACGGTGAGCATCGCGCCGACGCACGCTCTGACGTCGAAATCCGTTGTCGACGAACCGAAACCGGCGAGGGCGGCCGCACCGAGCAGGACGGCACCCCAGATCGGTATCGACAACCGTTGCGTCCCGGCCACGAGCGCGCCGAAACCGTCGGGATGGGCGGGAGGTAACTGTCGCCGGGCCGCGACCACCGCGCTGAACCGTCCCAGTGCGACGGCAAATGCCGCTTCATACCAGCGTGATTCGACAAACAGTGACCCAAATCCGGTGGCCTGCACCGCGAGTACGAGAACGAGCGTCGCAACCCCGAACGGCCCGACAGTCCCGCTGCGCATGACCTCGGCTACGCGCGACGGCGGCCCGTAACAGCCGAGCCCGTCGGCGGTGTCGGCGAGACCGTCGAGGTGCATGCCGCGGGTGAGCAGGGCCAGCAGTACGACGGCGAGTACGGCGGTCACCGGTACGGGCAGATCGGTCTGTGCTGCCGCCGCGCCGAGGAGGGCGACGAGTGCTCCGAGCACTGCGCCGACGACGGGCACCGCGGCGAGCACCGCACCACCGAGACGACGATCGGGTTCCTCGTCCGCGCTCCCGACCGGAAAGACCGTCAACCAGCCGAACGCGGTCCGCACGGCGCGCAGCGGCGAGATCACCGTGCCCTCAGTGCTTCTCGTCGCTGTTGTCGCTGACGCCTGCCTCGCCGAAGGTGGCCATCGAACCGAGCAGGTCCACCGCCGAGGTCACCACCGGAAGCGCCATCAGCGCCCCGCTGCCCTCACCGAGCCGCATGGAGAGATCGAGGACCGGCTTCAGATCGAGGTGTTCCAGTGCCAGCGCGTGGGCGGGTTCGACCGACCGATGCCCGGCCAGCCACCAGCGCGATGCCCCGGGTGCCAACTCGTTCGCGACCAGTGCGGCGGCCGCGATGACTACACCGTCGAGGATGACCGGGGTCTTGCGTAGCGCCGCTTGGGCGAGGAAACCGGCAACCGCGGTGAGATCCGCACCGCCGACGGCGGCCAGCAGCGCCAGCGGGTCGTGGGTGACCGAACGCGCCCGACGCATGCCGTCGCGGATCGCGGCGGTCTTGCGCATCCAGCCCGCATCGTCGATACCGGTACCGCGACCGACGATCTCGACCGGCTCGCGCCGCGTGATCGTGCCGATGAGAACGGTGGCGGGAGTGGTATTGCCGATGCCCATCTCGCCGGCGATCAGCAGATCGGTGCCGGAGTCGACGAGATCGTCGGCGATGGCCCGACCGGCCGCCATGGCAGTGCGCGCCTCGGCGATCGAGATGGCGTCGGTGACACGGAGGTCGTTGCTGCTGCGTCGAACCTTGTAGCGCGACACCTCCGGTGCGGTGTCGGCGTCGACCGACATGTCCTCCACACGCACCGACGCGCCTGCCGCTCGCGCCAGGACGTTGACCGCAGCCCCGCCCGACGCGATGTTCGCGACCATCTGGGCCGTCACCTCGGACGGGAACGCGGAGACGCCGGCCTGGGCCACCCCATGGTCGCCGGCGAAGACGACGACCGCCGGTTGTGTGATGGGCGCAGGGGGGCACTGCCCCTGGCATGCCGAGATCCACACCGCGATCTCCTCGACCCGGCCGAGCGACTTCGGCGGTTTGGTCAGCGTGAGTTGCCGTTCCCGGGCCGCTCGCGCAACGGATTCGTCGGGCAGGTCGAGCACGCCGAACACCTCGGCGTCGGTGGGATCGAGGTCAGGAGGCGTGACCGGTGCCGACGACGCGCTCGGCGCCGCGACCGGTTCGGGGAGTGGCGGTGTCGGGACGGGGACCGGCTGAGCGGACGTGGGTGGGCGAGGAGTCGCGCTCGGTCCGGCCTCGACCACCCGGTCGGGAAGGTCGACGACCCGCCCGGCTACCACCAGGACCACCCGATCGCACACGCTCGCGATGGCAGTGTTCAACGCGCCGAGCTGATCCTGGAAGGCTCGTCCGGCCGGCGTCGGCGGCACCAGCGACAGCCCGACCTCGGGACTGATCAGCACGACGTCGGCCGTCATCTCGGTCAGCGCCGCGCACAGATCGTCGAATTCGGCGCTCATATCGACCGCGCTCGACCACCCGTCGAGCACATCGAGGCGCGCGGCCAGCCAGTTGCCGAGATCGTCGACGAGGGCCGGGATCGCCGGTGCTTCGCGCAGGGTTGCGGCGAGGTCGGTGGTCTCGATCGTCGTGTACCGCGCGTCGCGCCGAGCGCGGTGCGCTTCGACGCGGGCCACCCAGTCGGCGTCGGACGTGGTGGTCGGGCCGGTGGCCAGATACCGCACCTGTGAGTGTGTGGCGAGTAGCGATTCGCCGTGTCCGGACTTGCCTGAGCGCACGCCACCCAATACCAGGGTGCGATTCCCCCGATCGGTCATCGGTCAGACTTCGTCGCCCGCTGATACCTGTGGGCTCGGTGCGCGCATCCTGCGCATCTGCATCGCCCGGGTGAAGGCGTACCAGCCCAGTTTGAATCCGCCGTCGGCCGAGTCGGGGAAGCGCTCGCGCACCCTCTTGTTGACCAGGCGACCCAGGATGAACCCGTCGATCGCCATGAAGATCACGAAGATCAGCAGCAACGGGGTGGACAAGTACATCAGTCGAGGCAGGAACATGACGACGATCAGCACGATCGCGAACGGCATGAACAGCCCGGCGAAGTTGCGTCGGGAATCGACGATGTCGCGCGTGAACTTGCGGACCGGTCCCTTGTCACGCGGCATGAGGTAGCGCTCGTCGCCGGCCATCATGCGTTCGCGCTGCTCGAGGCGCTGCGAACGCCGCTGCTCGGAGCGCTCCTTGCGCTCTTCCTTGGACAGCGAGGTCTTCAGTTCCTTCTTGCGCGCCCGCGCCTCCGAGCGGTTGGTCGGCGGCGGGGCGACCGGCCCGCGTCGCCTGCTCTGCTGCGCGCTCCGTTTCGGCGTCGGCCTGCCCTTGCCAGGGGTATACGCACTGCCCTTGGTGGATTCGTCGGTCGAGTCGAGGTCCGCGGCATCGACGGTCGAGCTGTCGGCGGTGACCACGTCGTTCTCGCCCTGCCCGTCGGCATCCTTTTTCCATGGCAGTTTCACACCGTCGAGCCTAGGCGATGAACCCTGCCGACTTCCGTGCGCCTCCCTATACTTCCGCGCATGACGGCACCCGCCCACCTGCGTGTCTTGATCGCCCCCGATTCCTTCGGTGACACGTTGTCGGCGGTCGACGCCGCCGACGCGATCGCGGCCGGCTGGGCCGTTGCCCGCCCGGACGATGTGCTCGTCACAGCGCCGCAATCCGACGGCGGTCCGGGTTTTGTCGACGTGCTGGCGTCGCGGTTCGGGACGGTCGTCACCGAGAAGGTCAGCGGACCCCTGGGCGCGTCGGTCACGGCGCGATGGCTGCTCGACGAGTCGGGCGACGTCCCGACCGCTTACATCGAATGTGCGCAGGCCTGTGGGCTGCACCAACTCGGTGGCGGACCCACGCCGCGGACCGCGCAGGCGGCCGACACGTGCGGTGTCGGACAACTGGTGGCGGCGGCTCTCGACCGCGGCGTCGGGCGCGTGGTGGTCGGGCTCGGCGGCAGCGCGACCACCGATGGTGGCAGCGGGCTCATCGACGCGCTCGGCGGCGCTGCCCAAGCGAAGGCCCGGTTGGCCGACGTAGAAGTGGTCGCGGCGTCGGACGTGGAGAACCCGCTGCTGGGTCCGATCGGTGCGGCAGCGGTGTTCGGCCCGCAGAAGGGCGCCGACCCGGACACGGTCGCCCGACTCGAGGAACGCATGACCCAGTGGTCGCGGGTGCTCGCGTCGATCGCCGGCCGCGACATCAGCGGCGAGGCAGGGGCCGGCGCTGCCGGTGGTCTCGGTGCGGCGTTGCTGGCGGTGGGCGGGCATCGGGTGTCGGGGGCGAC
>NZ_JBEXMX010000143.1:0-5924 GCF_040610755.1 Gordonia sp. NPDC003585
GGTCGGCCATGCACCGGGCGTGGCCTGGGCAGGTGCTGGTGCTGGTGTTGGTGGCGGCATCGTCGGCGTGGGCCCGACCAGCGTCTTGCGCGTGTCGAAGGCGTCACCGAGCGCGGTCGCGAAATCTCGGGCGCTCTGGAATCGGTGGTCGGGGTTCTTGGCGACCGAACGCTGCAGCACCGGGTCGACGCCCGGCGGCAGGGTGCGGTTGCGTTCGGTCGCCCGAGGCGGTTCGGCGAACATGTGGGCGCTCATCAGCCCGTGCAGCGATGGCGCCTCGAACGGCGGTGCGCCGGTCAGCAATTCGTACGCGGTGGCGCCGAGCGAATAGATGTCGCTGCGGAGATCGACCCGGTGCCCGCCGATCTGCTCGGGCGACGAGTAGCGCATCGTGCCGACCGTGGTGCCCGTGCCGGTCAGCGACGTCACCTCGTCGAGGGCCTGCGCGATCCCGAAGTCGGTGAGTTTCACCGCATCCGGGACCATCGCATCCTCGCCGGGAGTGACCAGGATGTTGGCCGGTTTGATGTCCCGGTGGGTGATGCCGCGGCGGTGCGCGGCGTCGAGACCCGCCGCGGCGCCGTTGACGATGGCCATGGCCAAGCGCGGATCCAACGGTCCGAGGGTGTCGACCAGGTGCCCCGCGTCGGTTCCCGGCACCAATTCCATGGCGATCCAGAGCCGGCCGTCGTAGACGCCGCGGTCGTACACGGCGACGATGTTGGGGTGATTGAGCGGGGCGACCAGATCCGCCTCGCGCTCGAAGCGGGCACGGAACACCGGATCGGTGGCGTGCGCCGACCGCAGCACCTTGATCGCGTCGGCACGTGGCAACCGCGGATGGGCGGCCTTGTACACCTCACCCATGCCGCCGTGACCGAGTACCTCCAGCACCCGGTACCCGGCGATCAGATCCCCAACCTGGTACATGCCCTACTCGACCGATCCTGCCTTCATACCCTGCCCGGGCGACGGCCGACGTCGGCAATCAACCCGGTGAGGTGCACAATCTTGCCCCATCGCACGCTGAATCCCCAACCCGCGAACCAATAGCCGGCGTCCCGCAGTGTATAGAATGAGATACATGCCGGCTCGCAATCCCGAGATCCCGCCCACCACCGAAAAGGTGCTGGCCACCATCGGTGGCGCGCTACGTGCGCGACGCCTGGATCTCGGCATAAGCGCAGTGACCACAGCCGAAGCCGCCGGAATGTCACGCGTCACCTTGCATCGGATCGAGTCAGGCGCGCCGTCTGTGACGATCGGTGCGTACCTGAATGCGGCCACCGCTCTGGGCTTGCAATTGGCAGTCGTCGAGCCGGGCGACCATTCGGCGTCGCCAACCCCGTCGAACGCGAGCGGAGAGGAAGCGACCGCCCGCATCGGCGACTACCGACAACTATCGGCGATCGCATGGCAACTACATGCCGACACCGAGATCAGCGAGTTGGACGCTCTCCGGCTGTACGAACGCAACTGGCGACACGTCGACCAGTCCGCGATGAGCGATGAGGAGCGCGCGTTTGTGCAGCGTCTTGCCGACGCGTACAGCGGAGGAGTTCTGCTTGTTTGAGCGCCCGCACCACACCCGGATCGCCGCTGTCCTCGAGGCACTTCGACGCCGATCTGCTCGCGGCGTCGAAGTGCTACTTCGGGGGCGGCACCGCAATCGCCCTGCGCCATGGCGAGTTCCGTGAGTCCCGAGAGATCGACTTGATGGTCTCCGACAAATCTGGCTATTTCGACCTCCGCGAGCGAGTTCGCGGGGCAGATGGCTTGAATGCGCTGACCAGGCTGCCCTTGAAAACCCTTCGCCCGGTCATCACCGACCAGTACGGCATCAGGACCGTGGTCGACATCGAGGAAGAGCCGATCAAGTTCGAAATCGTCTTCGAGAACCGGATTCCCCTCGATGAACCCGAGGCCGACGATGTCTTCTGCGGGGTCACGACGCTGACAGCGATGGACATGGCCACCACAAAGCTCCTGGCGAACTCTGACAGATGGGCAGACCGGTCGGTTTACAGCCGGGACCTCATCGACCTTGCGATGATGCAACCGACCCACGACCTGATGCGCCATGCGACAGCGAAGGCCCAAACGGCCTACCGGTCGGCGGTGGTGAAGGACTTGAACAAGGCGATCGACGACCTGCGGGGCAATCCCCACCGGTTGGACGACTGCATGCGTGCATTGCACATGACCCGGACGCCGAAAGCCGTCTTGTGGGAACGGATCATCAATTTGGCGGCGTGAGGTGATCGCGCCCGAGATCAACCGACCGGCCCCGTCGAACTAGAACACGTTCTAGTATCACCGTCATGACAGCAGTGTTCGACGCCGACGAACTCGACCGCGCCTTCCTCGACTTCCAGCGCACCGTCGCCGAGATCGCGGTCAGCCGGGATTGGGATCGCTTCGCCGACATGTTCACCGAAGACGCGCACTACATCGAGCATGCACTCGGCACGATGCGCGGCCGCGAGGAGATCCGCGCCTGGATCTGGAAGACGATGACGGCGTTCCCCGGCAGCCACATGACCGGCTTCCCGGCGTTGTGGCACGTGGTCGACGCGCCGACGGGTCGGGTGATCTGCGAGGTCGACAACCCGATGCGAGATCCGGGCGACGGAACCCACATGACCGCGACCAACATCACCATCCTCACCTACGCCGGCGACGGACTGTGGTCGATCGAGGAGGACGTCTACAACCCCCTCGAATTCGGTATCGCCGCGATGCGGTGGTGCGAGAAGGCGCGCGACCTGGGCACTCTCGACGACGCCGCGCGCACCTGGATGGAGACGACCGGCGAGATGTTCGCACGATCGGCCGGACGCGCGTAGAGTCGGCCGAGTTAGGGTGACCTAACACACGTTCGGTTCTGCGCGACGAGGCGTAACGTCGGGGACTCAAGCTACGACACCGTAAGCATCGACTTGGGCGTGTCCGATCGGTGCCGTAGGCTTGACCTTTGATCAGCGGTGCCCGGAGTTCGACGGGGGAGCATCCTGGCACCGGATGGTCGGCCCGACGTCCAGGCCGGCAACACGAGCAGTCGAGACACGCGAAACCACCCGGAGGAATATCAATGGCACGCGACCTCACCCAACTCGAACTCCTCCAAGAGCTCGAGACGGTGGCCGAGGACAACGTCAATCGGCACCTCAAGACCGCCAGGGACTGGAATCCGCACGATTACGTGCCGTGGGACGAGGGCAAGAACTACGCCGCGCTCGGCGGCGCGGACTACGACCCCGAGAATTCACAGCTCGACGAGGTGGCCAAGGCGGCCATGATCACCAACCTCTTGACCGAGGACAATCTGCCCTCCTACCACCGCGTCATCGCCGACAACTTCTCCATGGACTCCGCCTGGGGCCACTGGGTCGGCCGCTGGACCGCGGAGGAGAACCGCCACGGCATCGTCATGCGCGACTACCTCGTCGTCACCCGCGGGGTCGACCCGGTCGCCCTCGAAGAGGCGCGCATGATCCACATGACCAACGGCTACGACCCGATGCTCGCCGCCGCCGGCCGCACCGAAGAGCTCGAGGAGTACGCCGACGAACTCGGCATCCTGCACTCGGTTGCGTACGTGACCTTCCAGGAGCTGGCCACCCGCGTCAGCCACCGCAACACCGGCAAGGCCTGCAACGACCCGATCGCCGACAAGATGCTGCAGCGCATCGCGGCCGACGAGAACCTGCACATGATCTTCTACCGCAACATCTGCGGCGCGGGCATGGACATCTCGCCCGACCAGACGCTGCGCGCCGTCACCGACATCGTGACCAACTTCCAGATGCCCGGCGCCGGCATGCCCAACTTCCGTCGCCACGGCGTGCTCATGGCCAAGCACGGCATCTACGACCTGCGTCAGCACCTCGAAGAGGTCATCCAGCCGGTCCTGCGCAAGTGGAAGGTCTTCGAGCGTGAAGACTTCACCAGCGAAGGCGAGAAGACCCGCGAGGAGCTCGCCGCCTTCCTCGAGCAGCTGGAGAAGGACACCGTCCGCTTCGAGGAGATGCGCGACCGCGCACTCGCCCGCGAGGCCAAGAAGCGGGAGCAGCAGGCGTCCTGAGCACCGCTGTAACAACAACCGTCACCGACGCAGCACCCCCGCTGCCTGAGGTGCGAGCCTGCGAGCCTCGAAGGCCTGGCGACTGTGCGTCACCAAGCCCTTCGAGGCTCGTCGCTAGCGCTCCTCGCACCTCAGGGAGCGGTGAAGGCACCTCAGGGAGCGGGAAGTTGCGCATCGGATCGATCGAACTGGCGAGTCCGGTGGTGCTCGCTCCGATGGCCGGCGTCACCAACGTCGCGTTCCGCACCCTGTGCCGCGAGCTCGAGATCGCGCGCGCCGGCACGGTGTCGGGCCTCTACGTCTGCGAGATGGTGACGGCGCGGGCGCTGGTCGAACGGCATCCGGTGACGATGCACATGACGACCTTCGCGCCGGAGGAGTCGCCGCGGTCGATGCAGCTCTACACCGTCGACCCCGAATACACCTATGCGGCCGCGAAGATGATCGTCGACGAGAATCTCGCCGACCACATCGACATGAACTTCGGCTGCCCGGTACCGAAGGTGACCCGCAAGGGCGGCGGCTCGGCGATCCCCTACAAGCGCACGCTGTTCCGCAAGATCGTCGCGGCCGCGGTCCGTGCCACCGAGGGCACCGACATCCCGGTCACGGTGAAGTTCCGCATCGGCATCGACGACGACCACCGCACCCACCTCGACGCCGGCCGGATCGCCGCCGAGGAAGGCGCGAAAGCCGTTGCGCTGCATGCCCGTACCGCGTCACAGCGGTATTCCGGCCAGGCCGACTGGGACGAGATCGCCCGGCTCAAGGAGCACGTGACCGACGTTCCGGTCCTCGGCAACGGCGACATCTTCGAGCCGGCGGATGCCGTGGCGATGATGGCGCAGACCGGCTGCGACGGCGTCGTGATCGGCCGCGGCTGCCTGGGCCGGCCCTGGTTGTTCGCCGAATTGGCCGCAGAACTGGGCGGATTCGCCGCGCCGGAACCGCCGACCCTCGGCGAGGTCGCCGACATCATCGTCCGGCACTGCGAACTCCTCGTCGCCCATCACGGAGAGATGAAGGGCTGCCGCGAGATTCGCAAGCACGTCGCCTGGTACCTGCGCGGGTTCCCCGCCGGCTCCGACATCCGACGCCGCATGGCGCTGGTGGAAACGGTCGATCAGCTCCGCGAACTCGTCGGGTCGCTGCCCGCCGACGCGCCGTTCCCCACCGACGGTCACGGCCCGCGCGGACGACAGGGCTCGCCCGCGAAGGTCGCGCTGCCCGACGGCTGGCTCGACGATCCGTACGAAGACGTCGTCCCCGCCGGCGCCGAGATCATGCACTCTGGCGGCTGACGCCTTTACCAGCGCAAACACTGGTTGCGATCGTTGTCACACACCGCTGTGGCTGAGATGGCTTCTCAGGTGCGATCAGTACTATGACCCGAAAGGTCCCGGCCGACGGGACCATGTAATGGTGCGCGCCGCAGCGTAAGACCCCAGTAGAGCGGCGGCGCGCATTCCACGTTCGGGGTCGCGAGGAAGCCACGTGAGTCGTTGGACATCAGGACCCGACGGTCCGGAGCCGGATGCCGGGGGCAGACGCCCCCGTCGCAGCCGTCGCGCCGGACGCGACCGGGACGCCAACGACTTTCGCGAGAAGTTCGGCGACAAGACACCGACCAGCGATCCGACCGCCCCGAACACGACGCCGCCACCGGCATCGGCCGCCCATCCGAGCCTCCGGGAACCCCGCGGATCAGACCGTTACGTGCGAGGACGCACGCGGCTGACCGTTCGCGAGCTCATGGAGCAGATGAATGCCGAGGAGCCGCCGCGACCGGCGGCGCCCACCCCGGCCCCTGCACCACCACCTGCACCGCGACAGCCCGCCC
>NZ_JBEXMX010000144.1:0-5838 GCF_040610755.1 Gordonia sp. NPDC003585
CGCAGGGCGGGCGCGTTGCCGCGTGTGCCGACCAGCGTCGGCGCGATTCCGACCCGCATCATGGCGGTGGCCAGCACCCCGTGCGTCTCGGGGGCGTGCGGGTCGAGTCCGAGGAGGTAGCGCTCGCCGTCTTTGTGTCCGGCGGCCAGAACCCACAGGCGCAGGACTCGCGGGGTGGGCGTCCAGCCGATGGGCATCGCCTTGACCGCACCGGCCGACCACGCGCGATGAAGGGCATCGAGCTCATGACACGACGCCGTCCGCGCCAGCGGTGTCCCCTCTTCGGAGGACGTGACCTCCGCGGCGAGCCCGGCTGACCGCATCTCGTCGGCGATGGAGTCGGCCCGCCACTGATCGGGCACGACGATCGAGACCCGCGTACCGGAATCCGACCTCACCGATTGCCCGTGCGCAGCCAGCAATCCCGCGAGGTCGTCACACGCGGGCTGTTCGGTCTCCGCCGAGAAGAACGACAACTGGCCCACGTGATCGAGATTACTCATGGAGAGACAAACCCGCCCCCGGCTTGGCCGGGGGCGGGTTGAAGCTGCGTCGTGCGCAGTGCGCGAGCTCGTCTCAGACGGCGCGAACACCGGTGGCCTGCGGGCCCTTGGTGCCCTGGCCGACCTCGAACTCGACTCGCTGGTTCTCTTCGAGAGTGCGGAAACCGGATCCCTGGATCTCGGAGTAGTGGACGAACACGTCGTCGGACCCCTCATCAGGTGCGATGAAGCCGAAGCCCTTTTCCGCGTTGAACCACTTCACAGTTCCCTGTGCCATTACTGCAATCCTTTACATGAACGTGTCGCGACACGATGGTCACCGTGCCGTGGCCGGTCTGACCGCCATACCTCAAAGAGCCCCGCGAAGGTCAATGCTGACCCGCCAAACTAACCTCAGTACCACGGCTGCAACTCGATCTCGCTGTTCACCACCGTCGGTGATAGGCGAAAGCTTGCGGCCGCACCTAGTCAATCATGTTCGGTCCCGCCGCGATAGTCGCACCAACCAATGAGAGCAAAAACCTGGCAGATTTCAGCCAAACGACATCACCAAGTAACATCTGCGCCCGCTCAGTGGAAGTCGGACGTGCTGCCACCGGAGAAGATTCACGTCACCAATGCATAAGTCGACCTACGGCACCGAGCTCCTCCGACGGTCGCTCGCCGGCTCCGATCACGATCCGTCACCCGTCACCCATGTCGAGGTGATTCCCTCCGCCGCACCGTCTTTCGCGCCCTGGCCGGAGTGGCTCCCACCTGCACTGATCGAGGCATTCGGCGACGACGGAGTCGAGCAACCGTGGCTCCACCAGGCTGCTGCGGCGCACGCTGCCCGGCGTGGTGAGCACGTGGTGATCTGCACCGGCACAGCATCTGGCAAATCGCTCGCTTACCAAATGCCAATTCTCACCGAACTACTTGAACATAGGAATTCCACAGCGCTATATCTCTCCCCGACAAAGGCATTGGGCGCCGATCAGATCAGATCAGTCACTCGACTCATTGCCGGGCGTGAAGAATATTCCCATTTGCAACCATGTGCTTATGACGGCGACACCGACCCGGAGATTCGCCAGTGGGCCCGCGCACACTCGCGGTGGATCTTCACCAATCCGGACATGCTGCACATCGGCATCCTGTCGGGACACCCGCGGTGGCGCCAGTTCTTTCGGCATTTGAAGTTCGTCGTGGTCGACGAATGCCACCACTACCGTGGGGTGTTCGGCGCGCACACGTCGCTCGTCCTACGACGCCTCTTGCGCATCGCGCGCGCCGCGGGCGGTAACCCGGTGGTGATCGGCGCCAGCGCAACGGTCGCCGATCCGGCAGAGTCGTTGGGCCGCTTGATCGGTGAGCCGGCGGTCGCCGTCACCGAGGACTCATCACCGCGGGGCGAACGGACCGTCGCGCTGTGGGAGCCCGACTTCTTACCCGCGGTGACCGGTGAGAACGGCGCACCGGTACGACGGTCGGCTGGTGCCGAATCGGCGCGCCTGCTGGCGGATTTCGTGGTCGAGGGCGCGCGGACCCTGTGTTTCGCACGGAGCCGACGAGGGGTGGAACTCACCGCGCTGAGCGCTCAACGGCTTCTGCAGGAGAGCGCCCCGAATCTCGTCGAGCGAGTGGCCGCCTACCGAGCCGGGTACCTCGCCGACGATCGCCGACGCCTCGAGCGCGCCATCAACGACGGTTCGCTCGTCGGCGTCGCGACCACCAACGCGCTCGAATTGGGTGTCGACATCAGCGGATTGGACGCCGTGATCGTCAGCGGCTACCCCGGAACCGTTGCGTCGTTCTGGCAGCAGGCCGGTCGCGCAGGCCGCCAACGCGAGTCGGGCGACTCGCTTGTGGTGCTGGTGGCCCGCGACGATCCGCTCGACACCTACCTCGTCCATCACCCCGAAGCCCTGCTCGGCACGCCGGTCGAGGCGACGGTCTTCGATCCGACCAACCCGTACGTGCTCGGCCCGCACCTGCTGTGCGCTGCGGCCGAGGCGCCGTTGTCGGACAAGGAGATCGACAAGTGGGACGCCCGTCCAGTGGCCGAACAGTTGCAGGCCGACGGGTTACTGCGCCGACGGAAGGCCGGCTGGTATGTGGCGCCGGGCGTGGAACCGCACGCCGACATCGACATTCGCGGCGGCATCGGCGGGCAGGTCCTGATCGTCGATGCGACGACGTCGCAGTTGCTCGGGACAGTCGACTCCGGGCGCGCCCCCGCGTCGGTGCATCCCGGCGCAGTGCACATTCATCAGGGACGGACGTACCTGATCGACGAACTCGACCTCGACGACGGGCTCGCGCTCGCGCATCCGGAGGATCCCGACTGGACCACCTCGGCCCGCGACATCACCGATGTGACCATCACCAGCGTGGTGCGCAGCGACATCGTCGGTCCGCTCACCGTCGCGCTGGTCGAGGTGGACGTGACGCATCAGGTGGTCGGGTATCTGCGGACGCTGCTGACCGGCGAGGTGCTCGACGCCGTCGAACTCGACATGCCTGCACAGACGCTGCACACCCGGGCGGTGATGTACACGCTCACTCCCGAGGCCCTGGGCGCGGCCGGGATCGACGCCACCCGCATGCCGGGTGCCCTGCACGCCGCCGAGCACGCCGCGATCGGTCTACTGCCGTTGGTGGCCACCTGCGATCGCTGGGACATCGGCGGCCTGTCGACCGATCTCCATCCCGACACCGGGCTGCCGACCGTGTTCGTCTACGACGGCTACATGGGTGGCGCCGGCTTCGCCGACCGGGGGTACGAGGCGTTCGGCACGTGGATCGAGGCGACGCGTTCGGCGGTGGCCAGCTGTGCCTGCGAGGCCGGTTGCCCGTCGTGCGTGCAGAGCCCCAAATGCGGCAACGGCAACGAACCACTGGACAAATCCGGCGCTCTACTCGTCTTGGAGCTGCTCGGTCGGCAATACTTGACACATGCCTGACGATGCGTCCCATCACGGGATCGACGCTCCCCGCCTGATCACCCGTCAGACACAAGTGTTCTTCCTGCTCGCCCGCCCGACCCAGAACACCGACAATCTCCCCTCCTCCATCGGCGAACACGACGTGTTCTTCTCCGAAGCACAAGCTCTCGACGCGCTCGACGTGCATTACGCCTGGTGTGCAGCGCGCTCGGGTGGTTTCACACCCGTGGTGACCTCCGCGCAGTGGTACCTGCAGACCGCACTGGTAGGTCCGCGGATCGCGCCCGCCCTCGGCGAGGTGTATCTGGCCGCGACCGACAACCACTCGGGTGAGACGTGGGCCGCCGCCGGCGGCTTCCTCACCGAGGGCGAGCTCATCCACTGGTCGGCATTCGTCCGGGCCGTCCGGCCGTGGATTCCCACGCCCGGGAGCGCGGAGGTCTTCGAACTCGCCTACCGCGGCGACACCTCCGTGCACTTTCACCAATTGTGGTTTGCACCTATGAAATCCGTGCGCGTGTACCCGAAACCGATCGTCGTCGACAGCGACGCCGGCGAGGACTGACCGGCGTCACACCGGCCCCGCCCGCGCCTGCGCGGTCGCGTCCCGAATCCCGAGACCGCCGAGTTCGACGGGTATCCGGGCCCGCACCACCACATCGTCACCGTCGAGTCGACACTCGGCCAACACGGCCGGCGGGCGTTGTGCCGACGCCAGATCCCGGGCCGCCGCACAGGGTTCTCCGTCGGCTCCGGCATGTGCGATCGCTGCGGCCAGCGCCGCGAGGTCGGCCGCCGATTGGGCACGGTGCCGTGCGACCACCGCGGCCCCGAGATAGAGCACAAGGACGATGATCGACGTCAGTGCCGCGATGGCGAAGGCCGCCAGGATGGTCGCGTTGCCCCGATCATCCGCCAGGAAGCGATTCATGGGTCCACCCCGGCGCCGGCCTGAATCGGCCCGCTCACTTCGTTCCCGGCGCCGGGAGCGAAGTCGACCTGATCCTCGCCACGCGGCTCCTTGACCGCGATCGCGGTCGCAGACACCGACAGCCCCGGCAGGAACAGCACCCGCGACCGGACAACGGCCGAAATACGTTCGGCATCTTCGGAAATCGTCACGTCGACATCACCGCCGATCTGCTCTCCCGCCTCCCGTGCCGAATCGTCGCCGGCCGCGGCGAGTCGCGCGACCTCCCGAGCCGCATCCGTGCACCGGATCTGGGCAACCATGCCGGCCACTGCACCGACGACGATCAGCGCGGTCACGACGATCGCCGCGATCGCGTACGCGGCCTCCACGGTCACCATCCCCGACTCGTCGGCAAGACTCGCGCGCAGACGCTTTCGCGTCCGGGCGCATCTGCGGCGTCGGATCATCCGACCGAGGTGCTCAACGCCTTGCCGATGATCCCGGTCAGCGCACTGACGATATTGTCACCGGTGACGACGGTGTAGAGAATCGCGCCGAAGGCCGCGGCAGCAATAGTGCCGATGGCGTACTCGGCCGTTGACATTCCGTCCTCGTCGGTGATGATCTGCAAGGCGTGCGTGTTGATCCGATCGATCGCGGCACGGCAGGTGTTGAGCGGTGACATTGTTTCCTCCCAGGCGGTTTCGGGCTCGGTGAGCCCTCTACATACTTGGACGCAGCGGCGGCGAGTTTGGATCCATCGGAGTACCACGAATGACCTACGCGGCATTCTCCTGTTCCCTGGTGGTCACGCAGACGATCAACGCCGCAGATCTGGGCGGATTCCCGCACGCCGACCAGCCTGGTCCTCACAGAAAGTAGGGGAAGGAGTTTCTTCCCCGACCCTTGGAGTCCTCCCCCCAAATTTTCGCGGGGATGACTTGGAACTTAGGGGACGAAGTTCTTCCCCTAGATTTTAGGGGGCACGGCGCAAGCGGACTTGCCCAGGTCATCGAACTCTTCGAGCCAGGCAGCGGTGGGTCACCTCAGAGAGATTGATCGAATTCACATGCCGCCCAACACCGTTGATGCCAGGCCGATCACAACCGGCACGATGCCCAGGCAGATGAAGGCGGGCAGGAAGCACAGGCCCAGTGGTCCGCTGATCGCAACACCGGCACGCTCGGCCGCGGCGGTGGCAGCGTCGTGTGCCAGTCGTCGGGTGTCGTCGGCCAACTCGACGAGACCCGCGGCCAACGACGAACCGGCGCGGGAACTGCGGCGGGCCATCGACGCCAGCGCATCCAGATGCTGCTGCGCGGCACCGTGTTTCCCGGAATCGTGAAGAACGTTCAGCACCGACCACGCCGAGTCGGGGTCGGCGCCGAGGTCGAGCAGATCGGCGACCTCGCTCAATGGCCCCGCCAGCGAGGTCGGCGCCGAACCTGCCACGGTTCGGGCGGCGCCGCCGATCGGCAGGCCCGCCCGCAAACAC
>NZ_JBEXMX010000145.1:0-5838 GCF_040610755.1 Gordonia sp. NPDC003585
AAGTGTTGTGGCCCAGCCCGATCGGCCGCGCACCGACAGCACCATCGCGGCCAGGCTCCCGCACCACCACGCCGCGCCGATCGCGTGGGCGCCCACCACGACGGGACCCCAGGCATGCACCGACGCGTGCCCCGAGATCGCCATGGTGAGGACGCCGATCGCGGCGAGTGCCGCGACCACGGCCACGGGAACCGTCGAGGTGGTCAACAGATCCGCCACCACCCACACCAGCACCAGCACGGCCGCCGCTCCGGCGATGAGTTCGGGCGCACCGCCGATGAGCACGTCACCGAACTGGCCGAGATCGACGTCGGCCGGCTCGACCCCCGACACGTCCGCGGCACGCAGCCACGCCGCGAACAGCACCGCCATCAACCAGACTGCGGCGAGAACACCGATCGTCCGCGTCGACGGTTCGGCTCCGATCGTGGGCAACGCTCCGAGTCCGACGAGCATCACCGCCGCGCCGAGCGCGACCGTCGTCGGAATCGCCACGGCGCCCGGACCGATCGGCTGGGTCAGCACCCAACAGAGCGCGAGCCCGGCCAGCATCACGGGCAGCCCGGCCACGACCATGAGGTCACGTGACCGGGCTGCCGCGAAACCGGAACCAGAGGGCATCGATCAGGCCGACGAGCCCGACGACCGTCGGTTCAGCCAGAACACGACGCCCAACCCGACGACGAGCAGGACGCCGACGCCGATCAGCAGCGCCACCACCGGGAATCCGCCGCCGTCGCCGCCGGAGGAGGTGTCGGCGACCGGTCCCGGAGTGCCGTTTCCGGCGACGGTCATCTCGAAGCTCCGCGAACCCTCGACCGGATGGCCGTCGGCGGAGGTGACCCGGTAGTTCACCGTGTACTTCCCCGCCGGACCGAGTTCGCCGACCACCACGCTGATCTGCGGGCCCCGCACCACCGGATCACCCTTCTGCCAGTAGTGCCCGTCCGGGCCGACCACGTTGAGCACAGCGAATGAGCGTTGCAGACCCTCGTTGAAGGTCAGCGTCACGGCCGCCGGTGCGCGGTCGAGCTTGGCGCCGTCGGCCGGGTCCATCGACTCCAGCTTGGAATGCGCCGACGCCACGGGCGCGGTGAGGGTCCCGACAACGCCGAAGCCCAACACGCCCAGACACAACGCCAGCAGGGTCACCAGCGACGGGATCCGCCGATCACGCATCGTCGGAGCCACCTGACTTCTTGCCCCGACGGCTCAACGCTGCGACGCCGACGACCGCGCCGATCGCACCCAGCAGCAGTCCGACGCCGCCCAGCCAGCGCGCGGCGGTGTCGGAGGTCGACGAATCGGACTGGGCGTCGGCCTGATCGTTCGCGCCGTGCGCCCCGCCGTGATGGTCACCGTTGCTCGGCGCCAGGGTGAGGGTCGGAGCGGGGTGTTCCGGTTCGGAACCGTCCGCGTTCTCCGGCTGCGACCAGTCGACGGTCACGCCGTTCGCGTAGGTCTGCACCGCGGGCAACGCGACGGTTTCCTGCTCGGGGAACGGGCCGCCCTGGATGCGGAATTCCTCGAACTGACCGACCGGGATGCCCTGTCCGGGATCGGCCGTCCAGACCACGGCGGTGACCTCTTCGGTCGCCGGGTCCTTGATGATCTGCGACTTCCAGCCCGGCATCGGCTCGGTGCGCACACCGGCGAGGTTGGGCACCGACACCCGCAGCGAGACCGTCGGGACGTCCTCCTCGTTGGGTACGACCAAATTGACGATGCCGTAGCCGCCCTGGGTGACGGTCGCCGAGTTCGCGGTGACATGCGCCGACGCCGCGCCGGCCCCGGTCAACGACGCCACACCGACGACTGCGGCCGCAGCCACCGGAACCAGGATGCGCCGGAGGTGGGCGCGAGATGTGTTGTTCAGCAAGGTGTTCACTCTCTTTCGATCACGACTGTGTGGTTCAGGCGACGCGGTAGTTCAGCACGCCCGGCGACGGATGACCGTCGGCCGCGAGGAAGAAGAACCGGACCTGGTAGCGGCCCTTACCGGCGCGCGGGTTGACCGCCTGGGTCACCGTGGTTCCGCGGACCACAGGCGCGCCGGTCTGCCACGCGCGACCGTGTTCGTCGACCACGGAGAGGGTGGCGTTCGAGCGCTGCAACGGCGAGTTGAAGGTGATGGTGATCTGGGCGGGCGCCGACGTCAGCGTCGCCCCGTTGGCCGGGTTCGACGTCTTCACCGACGAATGTGCGGAGGCGTTCGGCGCGTACACCGCACCGAGCAGTGCGGTGGCGGCCGCGATCACGATGGCGACGACGGACCAGCGAACGATGGATTTCATGATGTTTCGGGTTCCTCTCGGGAATGCGCACGCCATCGCAGGGCGCACGACATGGGTGTGGGCCACCCGCCGACGTCGCGGCGCGGTGGTTGACGCGTGGTTCAGGCCGTGACCGGCGGCCCACGCACACCCGGCCCACCGAGGACCGGTCCCGAGGAAACGAGCGGCTCGACCCACCGCATCCGCGGCTGCGCAGGTACGCGCAGGACCGGCGGTGGCGTCATGGACCGGATGGTTGAGGTGACTACGTCGGCCAGCGTCGCGGCCAGCACGAGGAGAACGGCACTGACCGGGATCGCGATCGCGTGCATCACGAGCATTCCGGGCCCGCCCACTTGATGCATTGCGTGCCCGGCGTCGCCGACCGCGAGCGCCCAGTGGCAGGCGACCTGGGCGAAGCTCAGCAGCAGCGTCGTCGTGACCATCGCCGCAGTCCGTGTCCGGCGGGTTGAGTGGGCCACGCATCCGAGCAGTCCCCCGATGGCGACGCTGACGAGCAGGCCCGCAGCACCGGGAATCCCGCCACCGGCGACACCGTGCGCAGCCACCGCCACCGCGGGTACGACGGCACCGACCGCGACGCGCGTCAACGCGTCGGACGGTCGCTGCGACGCCGGATGCATGAGGGCATCGTATGCGGCGCGCTCCCCCAACTGGCCCACCGGCCCACGCACACGATGGAACAATGGGCACATGCCGCACGCATCCCCCGGCGTCGAGATCCGAGAACTCTCCTCCCCCGACGAACTCGAAGACCTGGCCCGGGTGTTCGACGACGTGTGGCGGCCCGACCCGGCGAACCGCCCGGTGAGCACCGACATGCTGCGCGCGTTGTCGCACGCCGGCAACTACGTGACGGGCGCATTCATCGGCGACCACCTCGCCGGCGGCAGCGTCGCCTTCTTCGCGGCACCGGTCGGGCAGACGCTCCACAGTCACATCACCGGCGTCTCGCGACGCGGCCGTGGCCACCACGTCGGGTATGCGCTCAAGATGCACCAACGACGATGGGCGCTGCATCGCGGGCTGAGCACCATCACGTGGACCTTCGATCCACTCGTCGCGCGCAACGCCTACTTCAACATCACCAAACTCGGTGCTGAGCCCTGCCACTACTACGAGGACTTCTACGGCGACATCGGCGACGAACTCGGCGGCGACGACGACTCCGACCGCGTGCTCGCATCCTGGGACCTGCGCGCCGACGACGAGCCAGCTGCAGAGGCGAATTCGGCCGAGGAACTCGTGGCAAGCGGAGCGGTGCTCGGCATCGACATCGAATCCGGTCGTCCAGAGGCGCGGACCGACCGATTCGATCCAGCCACGACGATCGTGGTGCCCGTCCCACGAGACATCGAGGCGATGCGGCACAGTCATCCGGTAGATGCCGCCCGCTGGCGTATCGCACTGCGCGAGGCTCTGAGTCCCCTTCTCGTCGAAGGCCATTCGCGCCGGTCGGTCGACTTCCTGCGATCCGGCCACTACGTGCTCGGTGCAGCCGGTTCTGGTGCGGCACCCGGATCAGAGAACCCATGAAGCTGACCGGGATCGAACTCCTGCGGGTCGAACTGCCGCTGGTCACGCCGTTCCGCACCTCGTTCGGAATCGAGCACTCCCGCAACGCACTTCTCGTTCGCGCGGTCACCGATGTCGGCGAAGGCTGGGGCGAGTGCGTCAGCATCGACGAGCCGAGTTACTCGTCGGAGTACACCGACGGCGCGATCGACGTGTTGCGGCGCTTCCTGATCCCACCACTCATGGGAACCGACGTCACCGCCATCGAGGTTGCTCCGCGGATCGCGGCCATCAAGGGCCACCGGATGGCGAAGGCAGCGTTGGAAACCGCCATCCTCGACGCCGAGTTGCGATCCACCGCAACATCACTGGCGAGCCGTCTGGGCGGCATCGCCTCCTCGGTACCGGTGGGAGTCTCGGTGGGCATCCGCGACACCCTGCCCGAACTGCTCGACGAGGTATCCGGCTACATCGAAAACGGTTACCGGCGAATCAAACTCAAGATCGAACCGGGCTGGGACCTCGTTCCGGTCCGCGCGGTGCGCGACCACTTCGGACCCGACCTGATGCTGCAGGTCGACGCAAACACCGCGTACACGCCGGTCGATCTGCGCCACCTGGTGAAGTTGGACGACTTCGGCCTTACACTCATCGAGCAACCCTTCGACGAGGAGGACATGCGCAGTCACATTCGCCTGCGGGCGATGTCGTCGACGCCGATCTGCCTCGACGAATCGGTGGTCTCGGCACGAGCCGCCGCGGACGCCATCATCATGGGCGCCTGCGACATCGTCAACATCAAACCCGGACGCGTCGGCGGCTATCTCGAAGCCGCGCGAATCCACGATGTCTGTGCGGCGCACGGGATTCCGGTGTGGTGCGGCGGCATGGTGGAGACCGGCATCGGCCGGGCCGCGAACCTGGCGCTGGCCGCCATGCCGGGTTTTGTTCTGCCCGGCGACATCTCGGCGTCGGACCGCTACTTCGATCACGACATCACCGAACCGTTTGTCGTCGACTCCGGATCGGCGATGCGGGTTCCGACCGGCCCCGGCATCGGCGTCGACCCACTTCCCGACGCACTCGCCGCAGCCACCACGTGGCGCGAGTGGATTCCGGCGACGGATTCGGCAGGCTGAAACACTGTGCCACCCAAACACTCCCTGCCCGACGAGGTCGGTCCGCGCGACCTGACGCCGGACCGCTGGTCGGAGTTTCCGCACACACTCGCCGACGTCATGCCGGCGGCGGGTGCCGCGCTCGGCGCGTGGGCCACAACCGACGTCACGGTCCCGACCGCACACACCGTGGTGTTGTTCCTCGTCGACGGACTCGGGGCGACCCTGCTCGACGAACACGCCGACGCCGCGCCCCATCTCGCGTCGTTGCGGGGACCGGCACTGCGCGCGGGCTTTCCGGCCACCACAGCGACCAGCATCACCAGCCTCACCAGCGGAACGTCCTGTGGCGTACACGGAATCGTCGGCTACTCGTTCCGGCCCGACGACGATTGCCGGGCACGCGGGTCGCGTCGGGTGCTCAATGCACTGCGGTGGTCGCTCGACAACGCGGACGGGCCGTCGGCATTGGTCACTTACCCACCGGCGCTGGTGAAGCCGCACGCCACCCTGCTCGACAACCTCGACGACGACGGCATCGCGATCACCTACGTGATGCCGGGTGAGTTCCGCGGAACCGGGCTCACCCAACTCGCCTTCCCCGCACCCGGACGCTATATTCCCGCGGTCACATCCGACGGAATTCGGGCCGCGGTCACCGCGACACTGCGTCGCAGATCTCGCCGTCGGCGCTTTGTGTACGTCTACTTCAGCGAACTCGACACCGCGGGACATCTCCACGGCCCGGGATCGCCGCAGTGGCTGGCGAAGCTGCGTCTCGTCGACACGCTCGTGGCCGACCTCGCCGACGCCCTTCCGCCCGACGCCACGCTCCTCGTGACCGGCGACCACGGCATGGTCACCGCGGGTACCGCCGTCGACATCGACACCACGCCCGCACTACTCGCCGG
>NZ_JBEXMX010000146.1:0-5807 GCF_040610755.1 Gordonia sp. NPDC003585
GCCGCGCGGAGGCTCCGGGCCGCATGGGCGGCCCCGCTCTTCCGGGCTCCACGATCGCCGACGACGTCGGCGGGTGGGTCGCTGATCCGAAGAGTACTGCTTTCGGCCTCCTGAACTGGGGTATGCAAGGGCTTCACCCAGCCTGCTTAGGGTCCGAGGACCGCTGCGACAGGGACCTCGTTTCTGGTCAGAGACCTTCGGAACTGCCGACGGTCCCTGACCACAAGTGAGGTCTCTGTGATGGTTGGCCGCGACGGCCGCTTCGCACCCCCGGAGGCGTCGTCGGCGTGTCGCGATGTCAGAAACCGCGTGTCTGGTCAGAAACCCGAGGCGCACCAGCGGTTCTGGCCACACCTGCGGTTTCTGGCGACAAGTGCGGTTTCTGCGAGCAGCATGTCAACGGCACCAGAGATTATCGCCATCCCGCGTACCATCGACGCAGATGACACTCCTCTGGGACCAGCACGCCTGTCTGCCACTGCGGCCCGACGCCGACGTCGGAGTACTGAACAGGTTCCGCCACGGCAGTGGGACGTACGTTTCGATCAATGTCGGCTACTCGCCGCAGAGCCTCGCAGATTCGTTGGCGCTCGCCGACGCATTCCGCGCATCGATCGCGGCACTCGACGATGCCGAGATGGTGGCGACCACAACGGAGATCGAGGCAGTCACCGGCGCAGGCGGGCTTGCCGTCGCCTTCGATCTGGAGGACAGCGGCTCGCTCGACGGTGATCTCGACAACGTGCGCACGTTCTACGATCGCGGCGTCCGCACCATGCTGCCTACCTACAACCACGCCAACACCGCCGGGTGTGGGTGTCTCGACACTGAGGACACGGGCCTGACCGCGTGGGGGAGACAACTGGTCGCGGAGATGAACGCCGTCGGGATGGTGCCCGACGGCTCGCACTGCAGCGCGCGTACTGGTCTCGACATGTGTGAGATCTCCACCGCCCCGGTCATCTACAGCCACTCATGTATGCGAGCGCTGTGGGATCACCCGCGCAACATCACCGACGACCAGGCTCGCGCGTGTGCTCAGACGGGCGGGGTCGTCGGAATCACGGGCGTCGGAATCTTCCTGGGACCCAACACTCCGACGCTGGAGGCGATGACCCGCCATCTGGAGTACGCCGTCGAGCATGTGGGCATTGATCATGTGGGTGTCAGCACCGACCACTCCTTCGACCAGGACGACTTCTACGCCGAGATCGCGGCCAACCCGGAGGCGTTCGACGAGTCGTACACGCGGTGGGGTCCGATCCAATGGATGCCGCCGGAAACCTTTGTGTCGCTGGGAACCCATCTCGCGGAGCGTGGTTGGCGAGATGCCGACATCGTGGCGGTACTCGGTGGCAACTTCCTTCGCGTCGCCCGGGAGTCATGGCGGTGACCTCAGTGCGCTCAGGCGATCCGTATTCCCCTGGGCAGCTTGCGAATCGGGACGCGCAATCGACGCGCCGCGATGATGAGACCGATTCCGCCGATGACAATGGTGATGGCCAGTCCGATATACCAGCTGTCGCCGATGCGCGACAGCTCGTGCTCATTGGAGCGGTACCAGTACGACTGCGCACGGGCTTGATCGTTGCTCAGCTGGTAGCGGTCACCGCAATACCGATCCGCGATGAACGGGCCTGCCCGGCTGCTTGAGAGCGCGGCGGCGATGGACTGGGCGGCGGACGGATCCGGAGTGTCCGTGTTGTAGTCGGACGAACCGAGTCGGGGTGAGTACGTATCGGGATAGTCGTGGTCGGCGACGACGTCGGCCACGAGAAGGAAGGGATTGGGGGCCAGTAGCCACCAGGTCCGTTCGGTGTGGTGAAACTCCTCGTTCTCTGTCCTGTCCTCACATTTCCATTCCGCGTTCTCGTAGTCGTTCGGTGCCGCGGAGACCAAACTTTCGTGCGGTCGCGTGACCTCGTGCCGATGCGCCGTGGACGGGAAGAGGAGTCCGAAGATCGCGGGCAGGCCGAGGATGAGAAAGAAGACGACACTTTGGGTGAGTACCGCCGAACCGGCCGGTCGCGCACTCACGGCCGACAGGCCCAGCCCGACCCCGCAGTAGCAGGCGAACAGCACCGAGACCACGCATATGCCGAGTAGGCCGGGCCAGATCCCGTACGGCGCGGCGATGACGGCCCAGATCAGGTAGGGCAGGGCGAGGACCACCAGCGTCATCGACGATGCCCAGTTGCCGATCAGTTTGCCAAGGGCCAACTGCCAGTGGGTGATTGTGGTGTCCTGAACCACGGCCAGGGTGGCGTCCTTGCGGTCGCCGTTGATCGACGTCGCCGACAGGGTTGGAGCCAGCACGATTCCGCAGAACAACAGAATCGAGACCAGGATCATGTAGAAATTGGTGGCCCAGATCTTGTATGTCGCTTCGAAGACGCCGACGGTCAGGTACAGCGACCCGAACACCACGATCGAGACGAACACGAACAACGCTCCGAGAGTCACCTTCCATCGAGTGGTTCGGAGGCGTTGGCGGAGCTCGAGGCCGATCACGACCAGGACAATGCTCAGCCAGGCGCCCAGCCGATTGCGGCCGGCGTGATGCTGCTGTCTCTCCGTGGTGAGGGTCATCGGCGCTCCGGGTCGAGGGCGAGGTACGCGTCTTCCAATTCATTGCTCACGCGGGAGAATTCGGCAATGTGGGCACCATGGGCGACGAGCCGGGTCAGGTGCTCGGCGGCGGCTTCGTCATCGGCGAACTCCAGCGTTTCGGCCTCGGCGGATGTCTGTCCGAGCAGACGAATTCGCCACGAGTGGCCGGTCGCGGCGCCCGTCGGACGCGTCCGCCCTTCCGTCATCATCACGACGTCGTCGACCATCTCGGACAGCTCGGACAGGATGTGTGACGACACCAGCACGGTGCATCCGCCGTCGGCAAGCTCTCGGAGCTGGTCACGCAGATCGAGTCGCGACCGAGGATCCATCCCGGACGCGGGTTCGTCGAGGAGGAGGATTCGAGGCCGGTTCACCAGTGCGCGAGCGAATCCGAGCCGCTGCTTCTGGCCGCGGGACAGTACATGTGCTGGTTTGCCGGCGAACTCGGACAGGTGAACCATCGCAAGCAATTCGTCTGCCCGGCTCTTCGCGTCGCGGGCGGTCTGGCCGTACAGCCGGGCGAACGTGGTGAGTATTTCCTTGGCGGTCAGGGCATCCCAGGTACCGAACACATCCGGCATCCAGCCGGTCACCTGCCGCGCTCGATCTGGTCCGACTGGTTCGTCGTCGAGCAGAATTTGGCCGGTGTCGGGAGCGAGCAGACCCGCGAGCATGAGTAGAAGTGTTGCTTTACCTGCGCCATTGGGGCCGACGAGTCCGTGGATCACTCCGCTGCGCAGTGCGATATCCGCATGCTCGACGGCGAAGTGACCCCGGAACGATCGCGAGAGCCCGGTCGCGATGAGAGACATGGGATGAAGTTACCGAATCAAATGCGAGTTTCGCTAAAGTGGACTGTGGTCTTCGTCACCGGCCGTTGTACATCGCCCGACGGAAGATCTCGGCGACGGTGGCGATGGCCACCTCGTCGTCGTGGGTGTCGACGCCCGGGTCGCCCCCGGCCGCATACCAGGTCCAGCAGAACGACTCCATCATCGACACGATCGCCGACGCGAACACGCCGTGATCGAGATCGACTGGCACGCCCTGCTTCTCGACCGATCGAACCACCTTGAGGACCGCACCGATACCATCGGCCCGACGCTGCCGCCACCACTGGGCGAACTGTTCGTCGGTCATGGAGAGCTGGAAGACGCCGATCATCTCCGGCAGATACTTCCGGTACATCTCGAAGTACACGCGCACTGCGGCTTCGACATTCGCCCGCGGATCGGAGGTGAGTCGCTCGCGTGTGCCCTCCAGCACGTCTTCGTTGAATGTCTGGAGCAGCGCTTCGAGAAGCTGCTGTTTGTTCTCGTAGTAGTTGTAGAACGATCCCGCCGAGCGTCCCGCGACCGAGGCGATGTCGGAGATCTTCGCGTTGAGAAAACCCTTCTCCGCGAACACCTGTCGTGCGGCCTGATGAAAGGCGGCCTCGGTACGACGGCCCTTGGGTGTGGCAACCATTCAGATGACCCCTGTCCGCTGTAAATCGGCGATTTCGTTGTCGGACAAGCCAAGTAACTCGCCGTAGACCGAGGCGTTGTCGGAGCCGGGCTCGGGCGGTCCGGCCGAGCGGATGCCGCCGGGCGTCTCGCTGAACTGGGGCACCACACCGGGTCCGAGGACCGTGCGCCCGACCCGGGTGTCGTAGTGCTCGGCAATCATGCCGCGCGCCTGCAGATGTGGGTCGTTGACGACGTCGGCAACCGTATTCACAGGACCGACCACCACGCCCGCGGCCTGCAGCGTGTCGGTGAGTTCGACCGTCGTCAGCTGCGACGACCACTCGCCGATCAGGGCATCGAGTTCGTCCTGGTTGCGACCCCGCGCGGCGTGGTCGGCGAACCGTTCGTCGGTGGCGAGCTCGGGTGTCCCCATCGCCGCGCAGAGCCGCGCGAACACCGTGTCCTGGTTGGCGGCGATGATCACATGCGTGCCGTCCTTGGTGGGGTAGAGGTTGCTCGGTGCGATGCCGTCGAGCCGGGTACCCGACGGTCCGCGCACCACACCGCCCATGTCGTAGTCGGCGATGGCCGACTCCTGCACGGCGACACAGGATTCCAGCAGACTCGTGTCGACCACCTGCCCCTTGCCGGTCACGGTCCGCCGATACAAGGCGGCAAGTGCGCCCTGCGCGGCGAACATGCCGGCCAGGGTGTCGCCCAGAGACAGCGCAAGTCGCGGCGGCAGCTGACCGGGATAACCGTTGAGGTGCCGTAAGCCGCTCGCCGCCTCGGCGACCGACGCATAGCCGGCGCGGGTCGCGTCGGGTCCGTACTGGCCGTAACCGGATACCCGGACGACGACGATGCCCGGGTTGCGTTCGGACAGGACGTCGGGTCCGATGCCGAGCCGCTCGAGGGTGCCGGGGCGGAAGTTCTCGACGATGATGTCGGCGCGGTCGGCGAGCCGCAGAAACAACTCGCGGCCGGCGTCGCTGCGCAGATCGAGTGTGACCGCTCGCTTGTTGCGGCCATGCACGGTCCAGTAGAAGCGGTGGCCGTCCACCTCGGCCTGACCCCAGGTGCGGATCGGATCGGGCCGACCCGGGGGCTCGATCTTGATGACGTCGGCGCCCATGTCGCCGAGGAGCCGGGCCGCATGTGGGCCCGCGATGAGAGTGCCGAGTTCGAGCACGGTGATCCCGTCGAGAGGGCCCGTGGGCGCGTCGTGCGCCGTCGGCGTTGATTCGACCATTGGTTCAGTCTGTACGAAAACAGGCGCTCAGGGCCACTCCGACGGGAAATTTCTGAAAATGAACACAGTTTTGGTTTTTCATGCAAAACTGTCGTGCGGAGGGGAACCAAGGTGGCTTTCAGGATTCTCGAGCAAGCGTCGCGGGGACGGCCGGTGCAGATGGTGCGGTCGTCCGTCGCGACGCTCGGACGACTTCTCGACCTGGTGACCGTGTCGCTCGGCTGGGGTGCGCGGGACATCGCCACGCGGCGATTCCCCTGGTCGGAGGCGTATCGCCAGACGACGTTCTTTGCCGGTGTCGCCGCGTTGCCTGCAGCTCTTGTCGCCATCCCGTTCGGGGTGATCATCTCGGTCCAGGTCGGCAGCCTCACCGCACAGATCGGCGCGTCGTCGATGGCCGGCGCGGCCGGTGCACTCGGGGTTTTGCGGCAGGGAGCGCCGATCGCGACCGCGCTGCTGATGGGCGGTGACGTGGGTTCCGCGGTGGCGGCCGA
>NZ_JBEXMX010000147.1:0-5780 GCF_040610755.1 Gordonia sp. NPDC003585
GGATGCGGGCCGTTTGGACCCGCGACGCCCCACCGCCTCGCCGCACCGCGTCGAGGTCGGCGCGACCCCCGGCATCGGCGCGTCGGCGCGACCTGCCGGGCTGGTCTGCCCGATCGGCCGGCCGGTCGGCCGCGTGATGCCGCGCGGCGCGGGCTGCGTCCGCAGCGGCGTGCCGGCCGCCTTACGAGTGGTGACAATGGTCGAGTCCACGCTGGTGCGGGCGCGGCCCGAACGGGTGAGTGTCGCGCTGGTCATGCTGGCCTCCGGGGGTGCTCGTGGCGGTTGTGCCGGGTACTCGGGCAGTTCGGCGAACGCGCTGTCGAGGACGTTCGACGGCCTCGATCACGTGTTCGATGAACTGATGTTCGAGTTGTACCACGCCCGACCGACAAAGTCGCGCCACACCTCGAACAAATGTTTGAAGTGATCGTCGCGCTCCGCTAGGCTCGGGCCCACGGACATGTCAACACCCGCCGCCGACAACCAGCCGATTCGCTCTCAAGCGAGGCGGCGACAGAGAGGAATCCGAGCAGATGAGCGACTCACGGCCCAAGCGCACCGGAACTCGGAGCGATGATCGCGACCAGGACGCTCCCATCGATCCTGCCGCCGCCGAGGCGTCGCTGACCGCGCGTCAGCGCGGCGTGCTGGACGTGATCCGGCAATCGGTGCGCGAACGTGGCTATCCCCCGAGCATCCGCGAGATCGGCGACGCGGTCGGACTCACCTCGACATCGTCGGTCGCCCACCAGCTGCGCACGCTGGAGCGCAAGGGACTGCTCAAGCGCGACCACAACCGTCCACGCGCGGTCAACGTGCAGGACGCAGATCCGGCCGCGACCAACGCGGGAGGCGATCCGCTGCCGACGCCGACCTTCGTGCCGGTGCTGGGCAGGATCGCCGCCGGTGGACCGATCCTCGCCGAGGAAGCGGTCGAAGACGTGTTCCCACTCCCCCGCGAACTGGTCGGGGACGGCTCACTGTTCCTGCTGCGGGTGGTCGGCGAATCGATGATCGACGCCGCGATCTGCGACGGCGACTGGGTGGTCGTCCGCCAGCAGAGCGTGGCCGAGAACGGCGACATCGTCGCCGCGATGATCGACGGCGAGGCCACCGTGAAGACCTTCAAGCGCAAGAACGGACACGTCTGGCTCATGCCGCACAACGAGCTGTTCGAGCCGATCCCCGGCGACGACGCCGCCATCCTCGGCAAGGTTGTGACGGTGATGCGCCGGATCTGAGGGCAAGTACACCCCGTCGGATATCTGTACCTTTCAACCCGACCGTGGACCTGGCCAGAAACCTCAGCTGTGGCCAGAAACCGCTGGGGCGCCTCGGGTTTCTGGCCAGACACGCGGTTTCTGCACTCACGCAGCGCCGACGATGCGCCGGGGACACCATCTCGCCCCCGCACAGACAACCCATCCCGAGTGCTCGCATCTGCGCGCGTCTCCCATCCGCGCGCAATGCATTACGAGCAGATGGGAGGAATGCGAGCACCTGTTCCGTCGAGCCCGCTAACGTCGATCGGCGCGTTCCGCGGAACGCGCCGCACGGACGCGGCACCCGCAGAAAGCAGGGGAAGAAACTTCCTCCCCTACCCTCAGAGTCCTCCCCTACAAATTTCTCGGGGACGACTGTGAACCCCGGGGAAGAAACTCTTCCCCTAGATTTTGCGGCACCACACTGACGCATTTGCCCGGGTCAGCGACCTGGGCGCCGCCATCGACAGCGGAAGCACAATCCGTTGAAGTTGTGCCCGGAATCCGGGCACAACTTCATACGGAACCACGGACAGCCGAAGTCTTCGTCTCAGACGGCAGGAGAGAGCGGGGTGGCTGCGGCGTCGAGCACCGACGTCGCGGCCTGACGCGCACCGGCCGGATCCGCGGTTGCCAGTGCTGCAGTGGCGGCTTCGCGGCACGCGTCGAGGGTGACCTCGGCGAGCCGCGCGCCGACGCCGGCCGCGGCGACCGGTGCACTCGAGAGCGAGGTCACCCCGAGCCCGGTCAGCACGCATGCGAGGTTGGGGTCGGCGGCGGCCTCCCCGCACACCCCCACCGGCTTGCCCAACGTCTGACCTGCCGACGCGACCTCGGCGATGAGCTTGAGCACCGCCGGTTGCCACGGGTCGGTCAACGACGCGAGGTCCGCGGACATCCGGTCGGCGGCCATCGTGTACTGCGTCAGATCGTTGGTGCCGATCGATACGAAGTCCACCTCCGCGAGGATGAGCGGCGCCAGAATCGCGACGGCGGGGATCTCGACCATCACTCCGGCGGTCATCCCCCGCGCACGCACCTCCTGCGCGAACGCCGCTGCTTCCCGGGCGCTGGCGATCATCGGTGCCATCACCCACGGTGTCGATCCGGTTTCGGCTGCGGCCCGCGCGATCGCATCGAGTTGGTGCGCTCGAATCTCCGGGTTCTCCACCGCGATTCGGTCGCCACGAACTCCTAGCGCCGGATTTGCCTCGTCTTTGTGGTTGACGAACTTGAGCGGTTTGTCGGAGCCCGCGTCGAGCGTGCGAACCACGACCTTCTGCCCGGGAAATGCCTCGAGGACTTCGCGGTAGATGCCCGCCTGCTCGTCGACCGTCGGCTCGTCGGGGCGGTCGAGGAAGGCCAACTCGGTGCGGAACAGCCCGATCCCTTCGACGGGGTATCCGGTGGCCGTGCGTGCCGACGCCCCGTCCGCGACGTTGGCGAGCACCGAGACCTCGTGTCCGTCGGCGGTGCGCCCGGGCCCGTGCCAGGCGGCGACCGCTTCCGCACGCCGACGACTGGCATCGACCTGTGCTCGCGCCGTCGCCTCGTCGGGGCCGATGGTGATGGTGCCGAGCGTGCCGTCGATCAGCACGGGGGTTCCGGCCGGCACCGTCGTCAGATCCGATACCGCGACCACACAGGGAATCCCGAGTTGCCGGGCGATGATGGCGGTGTGACTCGTCGGGCCGCCGAGCCGGGTGACGAGGGCGACGGTGGTCGCCGGATCGAGTCCGGCGGTGTCCGCGGGCGCGAGATCGTCGGCGAGCAGGACAGACGGTTCGATCGGTTCCGGCACACCTGGTTCGGGCAGGCCGAGAAGTTCGGCGAGGACGCGGTCGCGCACGTCGTTGAGGTCGGTGACTCGCTCGGCCATGAGCCCGCCGAGCTTGGTGAACATGGTGGCGAACTGTTCGGTTGCCGCAGCCGCTGCCGCAGGCGCAGGCGATCCTTTGCGAATCAGTCCCGACGCAGCGCCGATCCACCCGCGATCCTCGGCGAGTCCGGCGGTGGCGGCCAGCACTTCGGCGGCTGCACCCGAGCTGTGCGATGAGCGGTCACGGAGTCGGCCGGCGACCATCCCCGCCGCGGCGACAAATCTTGCCACCTCGGGTTCGCGCTGGTCTTCGGGCAGTTCCGTGTTTGCACCCAGGGCGTCCGGGTCGTGGTCGGGGCGCTCCCCGGGCCAGATCGCCGGCCCGTAGGCCAGCCCGCCGACGACCGGCGTTCCCTCCAAAATGCCTCCCGCTAGCGTCTCGGTCACTGCGACCCCTCTCGTCTTCGAGTTCCGCTCCGCCAATCGGCGGCACGGCCGCACATACACGACTCAGTTCTACGCGATTCGTGTCCGGGCTCACCGTCGAGCTGCATTGCGTGACCGATGACCGGCTTTCGAATCTCTTGTGATCAAAGTTACAAGAAATGCTTGACTTGTCAACGCAAACAGGCGTAAACAAATAGATATCAACACTCAAGGCCACACAGATCAACACAACCACACGGGAATCGCAGACAGATCCACCCGGATGTCCCATCGAGAGATCGGAGCGGTGTTGTACGCCGAAGAACGCCAACAGGCGATCGCCGAACAGGTACGCGCGAACGGACGCGCCTCCGTCGCCGCACTCGCCACCAGATTCGAGGTGACGAGTGAGACCGTCCGCCGTGACCTGGCCGCCCTCGAACGGGCGGGCCATCTGCAGCGGGTGCACGGCGGTGCGGTGCGCGCCGGGGTCATGCGGGTGATCGGCGAGCGCGGAATCGACGAGCGGCAGGTCACCCAGACCGACGAGAAGGCCGCCATCGGCCGTGCCGCAATCCGCTTTCTCCCACCCGACGGCGGGTCCGTCTTCTTCGACGCGGGTACCACCACCTTCCAGGCCGCCTCCGCGCTGCCCACCGACCGTCGTCTCACCCTGATCACCAACAGCCTCCCGATCGCCGGCCTGCTGGCCAACCACAATTCGGCCAACCTGCACGCGATCGGCGGCCGCGTGCGCGGTCTCACCCAGGCGACCGTCGGCGCCGAAACCGTTGCGGCGCTCGAACGTCTACGGGTCTCGACCGCTTTCGTCGGAGCCAACGGCATCAGCGAGGCGCACGGATTGTCGACTCCCGACCCTGACGAAGCCGCGGTCAAAGCGGCAATGGTCCGCGTCGCGCAGCGGGTTGTGGTCCTCGCCGACTCGTCGAAGATGAACCGCGAAGACCTGTCCGGCTTCGCCGATCTCGACGACGTGGACGTCCTCATCACCGATTCGGGTGTTGATCCAGGCTTCTCCGCGGCGTTGTCGGCCCGGGGCATCGACGTGGTGATCGCATGATCCTCACCGTCACACCCAATCCCAGCCTCGACCGCACACTCGAGTTGCCCGGGCCCCTCGACCGAGGCGAGGTCCAGCGCGCCGTCGCAACCCGAGCCGAGGCCGGCGGCAAGGGCATCAACGTGTCCCGCGTGGTCGCCGAGGCCGCAATCGCGACCCGTGCGATCCTGCCCGCACGCGACGGAGATCCGCTGCTGCGGGCCCTCGACAGCGTCGGGCTGCCGTACGAGACCGTCGCGGTCGACGGAGAAATCCGGTCCAACATCACCATCGCCGAACCCGACGGCACCACGACCAAACTGAACGCACCCGGAACCGAACTCGACGCAGGACAGCTCAGCGCTCTCGGTGATCTCATCCGGACCCACGCGGCCGACGCCGTATGGGTCACCCTCTGCGGCTCCTTGCCGCCGGGAGTTCCGGTCGACTGGTATCGCACCGTTGCCGACGACCTCTCCGACCTCGGATGCCGGATCGCCGTCGACACGTCCGGGCCTCCGCTGCACGCAGCGGCACTCGGGTCCGTCGACCTGCTCAAGCCCAACGAGGACGAGCTCGCAGAGGTGACCGGTGCCGATGGCGAGGTCTTCCGACGCTCTGCGTCGACCGGAGATTTCGGCCCGATCGTCGCCGCCGCGCGCACCATCGTCGACCGCACCGGCGGTGCCGTGCTCTCCACCCTCGGCGCGACGGGCGCCATTCTCACCACGCCGGCCGGTTCGTGGTTCGCGACTCCACCGCCGATCGTCCCCCGCAGCACGGTGGGCGCAGGCGACTCGTCACTGGCCGGTTACCTGGTCGCCGAGACACGCGGTGCGTCCGAACCGGAACGTCTCCGCAGCGCCGTCGCGTACGGCGCCGCGGCAGCCGCCCTCGCCGGCACTCAGGCCCCCACCCCCGATCAGCTCGACCTCGACGGAGTCCGGGTCACCGAACTGACGGGAGCCGCACGAGTCACCTGAACCCCGCCCCAACGATCACAAACCCCACCCCCAACCCAGAAAGCACCTCGAGAAGGAACCCCCATGGCAGAGCAGATCATCACCGAATCAACGGTGAGTCTCGACGTGAACGCCGGCAACGATCCGGCCGCCGTCATCAGTTACCTCGCGGAGTCGCTCGGCGCCGCCGGGCGGACGACCGATCCGGCCGACCTCACCCGCGGAGCCCTTGCACGCGAAGCCAAGTCGGC
>NZ_JBEXMX010000148.1:0-5639 GCF_040610755.1 Gordonia sp. NPDC003585
GTCACGCCCGCAACCACCGACTCAACGACGCTGCCATGCGCATGGCCCAATCCGCGCTCACCGGAAGTATCGGCGCCCGCGCCTTCTACGACATGGGGTCCCGGTAGTAATGGCGCAAAAAACAACGAAGTTCGCGTAGTGCCTGGTCAGCGGCGATTTCTCGGTTCGGGCTGCGGGCCGGGGTGGTTGGTGCTTGGCTTGTCTGCCGATGAGGTTGGTCGGCGTGTTGGAGGCTGGGGTTCGTGGCGACGCGGGTATTCGCGGACGAGGAGTTGCAGCGCCTGCGGGAGTTCCCGGAGATCAGTCGTGAGGAGTTGTTCCGGTACTTCACGCTGACCCCGGCGGATCTGGCGTTTGTTGCTCCGCAGGGTAGGGGCCCTGCGGTCCGTCTGGGCCTGGCGGTGGCGTTGTGCACCTTGCCGTGGCTGGGGTTCGTGCCGGACAAGGTGCCGTCGGCGCCGCCGGTGGCGGTGGCCCGGCTGGCGGATCAGCTGAATATCGATGCAGCGCAGCTTCGTTCGTATGGCAAGCGGGCGCAGACGCGGACCGAGCATGTGCGGCTGGTGGCCCAGTATCTGGGGTGGCGGCCTGCCGGGGCGATGGAGTTGAAGGAGCTGGATGAGTTTCTGCTGGCGCGGGCGATGGAGCACGATTCGCCGACGCTGTTGTTCCGGCTGGCGTGTGAGTACCTGATCTCGGCGCGGGTGATCCGGCCGGGCCCGGAAACGGCGGTCCGCCGGGTCGCGCACGCTCGCACGCGGGCGCAGCGGGAGACCTACGACCGGTTGGCGCGCGAGTTCACGCCGCAGCGGTGTAAGGAACTGGATGCGTTGCTGGTCGTCGACCCGTCGATCGAGATGTCGCGGTTGCGGTGGTTGTCGACCGGCCCGGTGGAGGCGTCGGCGACCGCGGTGAAGGCCGAGGTCGAGAAGCTGGTGTTCCTGCGCAACCTGGGCGCGGATGAGCTGGACATGTCGGTGCTGCCGGCGGAGCGGCGGCGGTTCCTGGCGACGGTGGGCCGCCGCTTGACGGGCCAAGCCCTCGAACGCCGGGATCCGCAACGCCGCTACCCGATTCTGCTCACCGTGTTGGCGCAGTCGGCCACCGATGTGCTCGACGAGGTGGTGCAGCTGTTCGATCAGGCGATCTCGGCCAGGTTGAGCAAGGCCGAACGCCGGATGCGCGACGAGCTGGCCGAGCGCGGTAAGGCCGGAGAGGATCGGCAGGGGTTGCTCGACGACCTGCTGGCGATCGTCTGTGACCTGCAGATCCCCGACGAGGAGATCGGCGGCCTGATCCGGGGCGATCGGATCGGATGGGAGCGGTTGCGGGCCGCGGTCGCGCAGGCCAAGCCTCGGCTGCCGCGCGATCACGGGCACCTGGCCGCTCTGGACAGCTCGTACTCCTACCTGCGGCAGTTCACCCCGCAGGTGCTGTCGACAGTCCGGTTCGCCGGCGGCACCGCCGCGACCGAGCTGCTGATCGGGGTGCACATGCTGCGGGAGCTGAACGCGACCGGTACCCGCAAGGTGCCCGACGACGCGCCGACCGGGTTCGTGCCGACGAAGTGGCGCGGCTACCTCGACGAGGCCCGCAAAGCCGGTAACACCACCGCCTATCGGCACTACTGGGAGCTGTGCGTGCTGCTGGGGCTGCGTGACGGGTTGCGCAGCGGGGATGTGTTCGTGCCGGGGTCGCGCCGCTACGCCGACCCGGCCGCGTACCTGCTGACCCCGCAGGCGTGGGAGCCGCAGCGTGACGAGTTCTGCCGCCTGGTCGGCAAGTCCGCTGATCCCGCTCGCGCGCTGGCGACCGCCACCGACGAGCTCGACGCCGCTATGGGCGAGTTGGAGAAGGTGCTCGCCGGCGGCGACGGGCCGGTCCGTCTCGATGAGGCCGGTGACCTGGTGATCTCACCGCTGTCGGCGGAGGATGTGCCCGCGGAGGCGACGGCGCTCAAGGCCGAGCTGACGGAGATGCTGCCGTTCGCGCCGATCGTGTCGCTGCTGATCGAGCTGGACAAACGCACCGGCTACCTGGACTGCTTCACCCACGCCGGCGGCAAACAGGCCCGCAGCCCGGAGCTGAAACGCAACCTCATCGCCGTCCTGCTGGCCTACTCCACCAACCTCGGGCTGACCCGAATGGCCGAGGCGTCGGGCCTCTCCTACGACATCCTGGCCTGGACCAGCGAATGGTATGTGCGGGAGGAGACGCTGCGGGCGGCGAACCTGACGATCATCGACTACCACCAAAGGCTGCCGCTGACCCCGGTCTTCGGCGCCGGCACCCTGTCGTCGAGTGATGGGCAACGGTTCCCGACCCGCGGCAAATCGGTCACCGCCAGAGCGTTGAGCCGCTATTTCGCGAACGAAGGACTGAGCACGTATACCCATGTCACCGATCAGCACGCCACCTACGGCACCAAGGTCATCGTCGCGACGAGACGCGAAGCTCACTACGTGCTGGACGAAATCCTCGGCAATGCAACGGATCTGCCGATCACCGAGCATGCGACCGACACGCACGGCGTCACCCTCGTGAACTTCGGGCTGTTCGACCTGCTCGGATTGCAGCTCTCGCCCCGCATCCGGGACCTGGGCCGGATCACCCTGTATCGGGCGGCGCCTCGGGCCCAGGTGGAGTCCGCGTTCCCGCACGCCGGGCCGCTGCTGACCCGCAAGCTGAATCTGGATCTCATCGCCGAGCACTACGACGACCTGCTCCGGCTGAGCGGGTCGCTGAAGTTCGGGCACGCCACCGCGTCGCTGCTGGTCGGCAAGCTCTCCGCGTCGGGCCGGCAGAACGCCCTCGCGGCGGCGCTCAAGGAATACGGGGCGCTGCGGCGCACGATCTACGCCGCCCGGTACCTGTCCGACCCGGGCTATCGGCGCAAGATCTCCCGACAGCTCAACAAGGGCGAATCCCTGCACGCGCTCCGCCGCGACCTGCTCTACGCGCACGAAGGCGCCGTGCGCGCGAGGCACCTGGAGGGACAGACCGAACAGGCATGGTGCCTCACGTTGGCGACCAACGCCGTCATCGCCTGGACCACAGAGTATTACGGGCTGGCGACCGAACAGATGCGGCGGGCCGGGCGGCGCATCGACGACGAGGTGCTGACGCACATCTCCCCGGCCCACAGCGAGAACATCAACTTCTTCGGCGCCATCGAGGTCGACATCGACGCCGAACTCGCCCAGCTCGGCCCCACCGGGTACCGGCCGCTGCGCGTGCGGGACACCCTGTTCTGACCCGCAGCGCCGGCCCGGATCGGCGGCGGCGCGATCTAGCAGCAGGCGCTGGTTCCGGTGGTCGTGGTCGGGTCGGTGATCGCGTCGGCGAGGGGGCGGGCGAGCTGGTGGTAGGCGTCGGTGACCGGCAGCACCGTCATGCCTGGGAATTTCGCCTGCCAGTGGTGGGCGGCGTCGGAGGTGGCGAGGAACATCTGCGGGTTGCAGCAGGTGGCGCGGAGGTGACCGGGCTGGATCCGGTCGGGGTCGACGAAGGCCACCATCGCGGTGGCCGGTTCCAGGTCGCTGACCCCGGTGACGGGGTCGATGGTCAGGCGCACGGTGGTGCCCGTGATCGGGCAGTCGGATTCGATGCAGGCGGGTGCGCCGATGACGGCGGGGAAGATGAGGGTGTCGGGGGCACACCAGGTGTAGAGCTGGTGGCCACCGACGCTGAACCGGTGCGGGGTCGGGTTGAGGGTCAGGCCCCAGCCGACGATCCGGCCGGCCTCGTCGTATTCGACGTCGGCGCCGATCGGCGTCTGCGCGGGGTCGAGGTCGGGCACTCCCGCGGCGGCGGCGAGTTCGGTGACGGTGACCGGGGTGCCGTGGGCGAGCAGCCGCAGCGCGGCGCGCATCAGCGCCCGGTCCCGGCCGGCGGGCAGGATCTTGGCGAAAACGTCGGCAGTGAGGTTGTCGGTACTCATGGGATCGGACTCCTCGAGGGCGATCGGACAGTGACGGTGCCGACGGTAGGGTCTGTCCCCGGGGTGAGGGTCAAGCCCGTAGCTCGCATCCGCACGGGTCACCGGCCCAGCACAGGTCGTCGGTGGCCAGATGCGCACGGTGTGCGGTTTCGAAGGCGTCGATGCGGTCGAGGATCTGCTCGGCATCGGGCGCAGCCGCTGCCGCGACCGCTGCAGCAGCTCGGCGAGATGGGCGCCGACCGAACGGCCGTGGTCGTCACGGTCGGTGGAGGTGAGCTGGCAGATCTCGGCGATGGTGAGCCCGAGGCCGCGCAGCTCGCCGATGAACCGCACGCACCACTCCGCGTCGTCGGTGTAGAGGCGGTAGCCGGCCGGGCTGCGGCCCAGGGTGTAGATCAGGCCGAGGTCGGTGTACTCGCGCAGCGCCTTCACCGGCACCCCGGTGCGGGCCGAGAGGTCCCCGATCGTCATGTGTCCGTTCATCACTGCCTCCCGTCCGACGGCGTCAGCCTGCGCAGCAGGACAGTTTGGTGACGTCGGTGGTGAAAGTCTGCGCGGTCAGTTTCAGCGCTTCGGCCATGGTCAGGTACGGCGCCCAGGTGTGGGCGAGCCGGTCGACGGTCAGACCCGCGGTCATCGCATAGGTGGCGGCGGTGATCAGGTCCCCGGCGCCGTCGCTGAGGGCGTGCACGCCCATGATCCGGCCTGTGCCGGCTTCGGCGACGATCTTGACCAGGCCGCGGGTGTCCCGGTTGACCAGCGCCCGCGGCACGCTCGACAACCCCAGCACCCGGCACTGGCAGGCCAGCCCGGCCGCGGCGGCTTGCGCGTCGGTCAGTCCGACCGAGGCGATCGCGGGGCTGGTGAACGTCACGCGCGGCACCGTGGTGTAGTCCAGGACGCGATCGGCACCGGCCAGGGCGTTGTCGGCGACCAGGGTGCCCTGCGCGGCGGCCACGTACACGAACTGCGGATCCCCGGCCACGTCCCCGGCCGCCCAGATGCGCGGATTGCTGCTGCGCTGGCGGTCGTCGACCACGACCGCGCCCCGCTCGTCGACGGCGACGCCGACCGCATCCAGGCCCAGCCCGGCGGTGTTGGGGCGGCGGCCGGTGGCCATCAGCACCTGCTCGGCCCGCAGCTCGGTGCTGGCGCCGCCGCCGGTGCGCACGGTCACCACCTTGTGCCCGTCGTCGGCGAGGACCTTCTCGACGGTGGCGGCGGTGAGCACGTCGATGCGCTCGTGGGCGAAGACGGCCTCGAGCGCGGCCGAGATTTCCGGTTCCTCACCCGAGGTCAGCCGGCTACGCGCGATCACCGTGACCTTGCTGCCCAGGCGGGCGAACAGCTGGGCCTGCTCGAGCCCCACATAGCCCGCACCCACCACGATCAGCGACTCCGGCAGCTGCTGGAGGTCCATGGCGGTGGTCGAGGTCAGATACCCGGCCTCAACGAGGCCGTCGATCGGCGGAGCCCAGGGCGCGGCACCGGTGGCGATCAGATACTGGTCGGCCTCGATCACCCGTACACCGCCCTCGGCGCGCGCGACCCGCAGCACGGGTGCCTCGGCGCTGCCGTCGAACACCGCGGTGCCGGAGACGATCTCCCACCCGTAGTCGGCGGCCAGGTCGACATACTTCTCCGCCTGCAGCTGCCCGACCAGCGCGTCCTTGCCCGCGATCAGGGCGGGGAAATCCAG
>NZ_JBEXMX010000149.1:2018-5579 GCF_040610755.1 Gordonia sp. NPDC003585
CGTTGTCACGCTATCGGGGTTCTGAGGGAACACACGTTTCTTCTGGGCTTGCATGGCGATGATTGTGGTGAGGGTTCCTGTGATGGGGGCTGGAGCGGTCAGGGTTGTGCAGGTGTGTGTTGTTTGAGAAGTGCATAGTGGATGCGAGCATCTTTATTTTTGCAATGCATTACGAATCATTTTTGGTTTGTGTGTTTTGTTCGAGTTTTTGTTTTTCTACATTTTCGCGGGGGTTTGTTCCCCTGTGGGTTTGTAGGTGTTGTTGTAAGTGTTTTAGGGCGTTCGGTGGATGCCTTGGTACCAGGAGCCGATGAAGGACGTGGTAGGCCGCGATAGTCCTCGGGGAGTTGTCAAACGAGCTGTGATCCGAGGGTGTCCGAATGGGGAAACCCAGCACGAGTGATGTCGTGTTACCACCCAGTGAATGTATAGCTGGTGTGGGGGGAACGTGGGGAAGTGAAACATCTCAGTACCCATAGGAAGAGAAAACAATTGTGATTCCGTGAGTAGTGGCGAGCGAAAGCGGAGGAGGCTAAACCATGCGCATGTGATACCGGGTAGGGGTTGTGTGTGTGGGGTTGTGGGGTTCATCTTCTTCCATCTACCTGTGGAAGCGTGAGTGAGAAAATCGTGTGTTAGGTGAAGTGGCCTGGAATGGTCTGCCGTAGTCGGTGAGAGTCCGGTAGCTGAAAACATGCGGTCTTGCGTGATGGGTGCCCAAGTAGCAGCGGGCTCGTGGAATCTGCTGTGAATCTGCCGGGACCACCCGGTAAGCCTGAATACTTCCTGGTGACCGATAGCGGACTAGTACCGTGAGGGAAAGGTGAAAAGTACCCCGGGAGGGGAGTGAAATAGTACCTGAAACCGGACGCTTACAATCCGTCAGAGCCTGTGCATCGTTTGGTCGGTGGTGGGTGATGGCGTGCCTTTTGAAGAATGAGCCTGCGAGTTAGTGCTCAGTGGCGAGGTTAACCCGTGTGGGGTAGCCGTAGCGAAAGCGAGTCTGAATAGGGCGTTGATAGTCGCTGGGTCTAGACCCGAAGCGGAGTGATCTACCCATGGCCAGGGTGAAGCGACGGTAAGACGTCGTGGAGGCCCGAACCCACTTCAGTTGAAAATGGAGGGGATGAGTTGTGGGTAGGGGTGAAAGGCCAATCAAACTCCGTGATAGCTGGTTCTCCCCGAAATGCATTTAGGTGCAGCGTTGCGTGTTTCTTGCCGGAGGTAGAGCTACTGGATGGCCGATGGGCCCTACTAGGTTACTGACGTCAGCCAAACTCCGAATGCCGGTAAGTGAGAGCGTGGCAGTGAGACTGCGGGCGATAAGGTTCGTAGTCGAGAGGGAAACAGCCCAGATCGCCGGCTAAGGCCCCTAAGCGTGTACTAAGTGGAAAAGGATGTGGGGTCGCGAAGACAACCAGGAGGTTGGCTTAGAAGCAGCCACCCTTGAAAGAGTGCGTAATAGCTCACTGGTCAAGTGATCCTGCGCCGACAATGTAGCGGGGCTCAAGTACACCGCCGAAGCCGCGGCACTCACATAAGCCCGTCACTGCCTTACGGGGTGGTGGCCAGGTGTGTGGGTGGGTAGGGGAGCGTCCTGCATCCGTGGAAGCCACAGAGTGATCTAGTGGTGGAGGGTGTGGGAGTGAGAATGCAGGCATGAGTAGCGAAAGCAGAGTGAGAAACTCTGCCGCCGAATGACCAAGGGTTCCTGGGCCAGGCTAATCCGCCCAGGGTGAGTCGGGACCTAAGGCGAGGCCGACAGGCGTAGTCGATGGACAACGGGTTGATATTCCCGTACCCGTGTATCCGCGCCCATGCTGAATCAGTTGTACTAACCACCCAAATCCCAACAGACTGCCTTCGGGTAGCTGGCGGGGGCTGCGTGGGACCTCGGCTGGTAGTAGGCAAGCGATGGGGTGACGCAGGAAGGTAGTGGTGCCAGGTGGTGGAAGTCCTGGTGTAAGCCTGTAGGGCGAGACATAGGCAAATCCGTGTTTCATGTGCCTGAGAGGTGATGCGTAGCCGTTGCGGCGAAGTCCATGATCCTATGCTGCCGAGAAAAGCCTCTAGTGAGTTGGTACACGGCCCGTACCCCAAACCAACACAGGTGGTCAGGTAGAGAATACTAAGGCGATCGAGAGAACTGTGGTTAAGGAACTCGGCAAAATGCCCCCGTAACTTCGGGAGAAGGGGGACCTCGCTTGGTGACCGTCTTGACGACGTGAGCTGGGTGGGGTCGCAGAGACCAGAGAGAAGCGACTGTTTACTAAAAACACAGGTCCGTGCGAAGTCGTAAGACGATGTATACGGACTGACGCCTGCCCGGTGCTGGAAGGTTAAGAGGACCGGTTAATGCACCTTTGGTGTGTGAAGCTGAGAATTTAAGCCCCAGTAAACGGCGGTGGTAACTATAACCATCCTAAGGTAGCGAAATTCCTTGTCGGGTAAGTTCCGACCTGCACGAATGGCGTAACGACTTCTCTGCTGTCTCAACCACAGACTCGGCGAAATTGCAGTACGAGTAAAGATGCTCGTTACGCGCGGCAGGACGAAAAGACCCCGGGACCTTCACTATAGCTTGGTATTGGTGTTCGGTTCGGTTTGTGTAGGATAGGTGGGAGACTGTGAAGCGGCCACGCCAGTGGTTGTGGAGTCGTTGTTGAAATACCACTCTGATCGTATTGGACTTCTAACCTCGGACCCTGATCGGGTTCAGGGACAGTGCCTGGTGGGTAGTTTAACTGGGGCGGTTGCCTCCCAAAATGTAACGGAGGCGCCCAAAGGTTCCCTCAGCCTGGTTGGCAATCAGGTGTTGAGTGTAAGTGCACAAGGGAGCTTGACTGTGAGACGTACATGTCGAGCAGGGACGAAAGTCGGGACTAGTGATCCGGCACCGGCAAGTGGAAGCGGTGTCGCTCAACGGATAAAAGGTACCCCGGGGATAACAGGCTGATCTTCCCCAAGAGTTCATATCGACGGGATGGTTTGGCACCTCGATGTCGGCTCGTCGCATCCTGGGGCTGGAGTAGGTCCCAAGGGTTGGGCTGTTCGCCCATTAAAGCGGCACGCGAGCTGGGTTTAGAACGTCGTGAGACAGTTCGGTCTCTATCCGCCGCGCGCGTTAGAAACTTGAGGAAACCTGTCCCTAGTACGAGAGGACCGGGACGGACGAACCTCTGGTGTGCCAGTTGTCCCGCCAGGGGCACTGCTGGTTAGCTACGTTCGGAAGGGATAACCGCTGAAAGCATCTAAGCGGGAAGCCTGTTCCAAGATGAGGTTTCTCACCACCTTCGAGTGGTTAAGGCCCCCTACAGACCATGGGGTTGATAGGCCAGAACTGTACGCCTAGTAATAGGTTCAGGTGACTGGTACTAATCGGCCGAGGACTTACCAACAACATCTAACACTCAAAAGATTGACTCGCATCCACTATGTACTTCCGAGACAACACACAACAAACAAACCCTGTTGTGTGGGGTTTCATAATGTTACGGCGGCCATAGCGGAGGGGAAACGCCCGGCTCCATTCCGAACCCGGAAGCTAAGCCCTCCAGCGCC
>NZ_JBEXMX010000150.1:0-5470 GCF_040610755.1 Gordonia sp. NPDC003585
TTTCGTGGATCATCGTCGCCGCGTCGCGCTCCACGGCCCTCTTCCCGCCTCCACGATCGCCGCCGCAGGCGGCGGGTGGGTCGCTGACTCGAAGGGTTGGTGACCAGCCCCGCTGACCTGTGATCCTTGACCGTGGACGGGTATTCAGGTGCGAAGTGCGATGACCAGTGTCAGGTACACGAGGTAGGTCGCCACAAACGCGATGCCCTCCAGGCGGGACACGCGTCGACCCGTGATGAAGACGGGAATGCAGAGCAGCGCGACCCCGGTCATCAGCGGTATGTCGACGTGGATGAGATCGTCGGTGATCGCCAGTGGTCGCACGAGAGCAGCTGTTCCGAGAATGAAGGTGATGTTGTAGACGCTCGACCCGATCAGGTTGCCGATTGCCAGATCTCGATCTCCTCGAATGGTCGAGACGACCGTCGTCACGAACTCGGGCGCCGACGTTCCGATCGCGATAACCGTCAGACCGATGAGCGCCTCGCTGATGCCGAGGTCGGTGGCGACCCGCACGGATCCGCGGGGACGACTTGGAAGTTAGGGGAGGAAGTTCTTCCCCTTAATTTTGCGGGCACGACGCAAGCGCATTTGCCCAGGTCAGCGGGATTGGTCACCTAACTCTTCGAGAGCGCCCCGACCGCCCACTCGGCAAAGGACTGCCATCCGACGTCGGGGAAGCGTGCATGCAGGGCGGGGATGTCCGCGCTGTAGCCGTCGCCGCTGAGGAAGGTGAACATCGCCCGCATGTCGGGTGATGAGATGCGTTCGGGGTCATAGGATTCGGCGTGCACCGGCCGTCCGAGAACCTCGCTGAGGGTGGTGGCCATCCCGGCGGGGGTGGGTGCGTCGGAGGCGATGTCGAAGCGCTCGCCGGCATGGGCTTGCGGATCCGCGAACAGCGTCGCGACAAACCGGCCCAGGTCGCGTCGCGAAAGTTGTTGCAGCTCTTTGTCGGCGGGCATGGCGATGGGCATCACGCCCGCGGCGAGGGCGTCGGCTCCGCCGAGGAGGTTGTCGTAGAAGTAGGTCGGGCCGACGATGGTGTGCGGGAGGTCGCTCTGCGCCAACAACTTCTCGACCTCGAACTTACTCTCGAAATGCGGTACTCCCGTACCGAGGTTCGCGCTCGCCACCGATGAGAACACCAAGTAGGGCACCGCGGCCTGTTTCGACGCGGCGATGAGCGCGGTGCCCTGGGTGATCTCCGCGTCGACGCCGGTCTCGAACGGCGTGGTGAGTCCGAAGACGCCGGCGGCCCCGTCGAAGGCCTCGGTCAGTCCGTTTCCGGTCACCATGTCGCCGACCGCGAGTTCGACGCCACGCTCGGCCAGTCGTACTGCTCGCGCCGATTCTGCGTCGCGCACAACGGCCCGCACGGGTCGGCCGGCGTCGAGCAGCGCATCGACCACCGCTCCTCCCTGTCCACCGGTGGCTCCCAGGATCACGTATGGCGCGTTGTGGTCGGTCATGACTCCACCCTAGCCCGCGCCTCGTTCAGCAAAGCCGTGGTTTAATACCGCGAATAGTTGGGGCTACTGGTGTCAGTGTGACGCTGGTACCGTCGTCGGCAAGGTGATCTCCTCGAGAGCCCCGCGCTCGATGACGATCCGATGAGAACGGACCAATGACGATGAGGGGATCACACATGCGTATGAAGTTTCTGGCCGGAGCGCTGCTGTCTGTCGGAGCATTGGTGGCCGCACCCGCGGTCACAGCCGAAGCGGCACCCGCCCTGACCGTGCGGTCAGGCATGGAGATCGACGTCGAGGAGACGATCGTGACGGCCAGCGAATGCACGCTCGGCGCAGTCCTCTCGCCCCGCAAGGCACTCACCGCGGGCCACTGCGGCGAGGTCGGCCGCGGGGTCTACGACGCCCGCGGAAACCGGATCGGAACCATCACCGCCAATCGCATCGCCAAGGGCCTCGACATCGCCGTGATCACCCTGGTGCCGCGGGCGCGCGTCCAGATCGACCGCATCAACTGGTCCGGCCAGTTCTTCCGCGGCCAGCCGGTCAGCAAGAACGGCGTGACCACAGGTTTCGGTCGCGGTGTGGTGACCGACCCCAAGCCGACCAAGCGGACGGCCCGCGGATTCGTCTACGCGCCGCCGTTCCTGCTGCAGCACTCGACGATCAGCATCCGGACCAGCCTGCTGTCGAAGGCCGGGGACAGCGGGTCGGGAGTGCGCGACGCGAGCGGCCGCATCGTCGGCATCGTGTCGTCCGGGGCGTCGGATCGCGCCACCGCCGTCGCGCCGGTCTCGTACCTGCCGGGCTACCTCCGCTAGACCTACGCGGGACAGTCGGTTTTGGGCCGCGGTGCCCGGACCGCTATCATCGCGGAGTTGGAGGATTCGCCTAGTGGCCTATGGCGCTCGCCTGGAACGCGGGTTGGGTTAACGCCCTCAGGGGTTCAAATCCCCTATCCTCCGCCAGATGATGCAACATCAGACCCCCGGGCACGCGCGAGCGTGACCGGGGGTTTCTGCATCTGCGCACCGTGATCTCGGGTCAGTGACGTCGGCCGAAATCGGGTGGGTACACTTGTCTCCGGATCCCGCGCGGCGTGCATCCTGTGAACTCCCCCAGGGCCGGAAGGCAGCAAGGGTCAACGGGCTCTCTCGGGTGCGCGGGGTCCCCTATCCCCGACACGATCATCCAGGTTTGCGGCGTCGGCCACCCGCACCGACGTTGCGGCGAGAGGGCCAACGTTGAACTTCCATTCGATGAGTTCGGATCAACTTCACGCCACCGCGCAGGATCTGCGAAAGCTCTATGACGAGCTGTGCGCAGCCGGCCTCAAACTCGACCTCACCCGCGGCAAGCCGGCGCCCGAGCAACTGGACCTCTCGAACGATCTGCTGTCGCTGCCGGGTGACGAGTACAAGGACTCCGCGGGCACCGACACTCGCAACTACGGCGGCATCAACGGCCTGCCGGAGCTGCGCGAGATCTTCGGCGAACTACTCGCCGTCGACCCCAAGAACCTGATCGCCTTCGGCAACTCCAGCCTCGAGCTGATGCACGACCTCACCGCGTTCGCGTTGCTGACCGGAACCCAGGACTCCGATGCCCCATGGCACGGACAGAAGGTGAAGTTCCTGTGCCCGGCCCCCGGATACGACCGGCACTTCGCCATCACCGAGACCTACGGCATCGAGATGATCGAGGTGCCGATGCTGCCGAACGGCCCCGACGTGGACGCGTGTGCCGAGTTGACGCGCAACGACCCGAGCATCAAGGGCATGTGGGCGGTACCCACGTACTCCAACCCCACCGGTGTCACCTTCACCGAGGAGGTCACCCGTGGGCTCCTGGAGATGCCGGCCGCACCGGACTTCCGCATCTACTGGGACAACGCCTACGCCGTGCACACCCTCGTCGACGCACCGCCCACGCCGCTGCCCGTGATCGACATGGCCGCGCAGGCCGGGAATCCGAATCGCGTGTATGTGCTGGGCTCGACGTCCAAGATCACCTTCGCCGGTGCAGGCGTTGCGTTCTTCGGCTCGTCGCCCGCGAACGTCGACTGGTTCGCCAAGCATCTGTCGTTCACGACGATCGGCCCCGACAAGGTCAACCAGCTCCGGCATGCGCGCTTCTTCGGCGACGCCGCCGGGGTGCGCGCCCACATGGCCCGCCATCGCGAGATCCTCGCGCCCAAGTTCAAGCTGGTGCTCGAAATCCTCGCCGACCGCCTCGCCGAGTCCAAGGTCGCGGCGTGGTCGGAACCCGAGGGTGGCTACTTCATCAACCTCGACGTGCTCGACGGTGCCGCCAAGCGGACCATCCAGCTGGCCAAGGAAGCGGGCATCGCGCTGACCGCGGCGGGGTCGACCTACCCGTACAAGAACGATCCCTACGACCGCAACATCCGTCTCGCGCCGACCTTTCCGAGCACCGACGACCTGCGCGTCGCCATGGATGGGGTCTCCACCTGCGTGCTGTTGGCGGCCACCGAGACGTTGCTCGAGAAGGACTGATCACACCGGTCGGTGAGTTGCGGACCGGACTGTGGGACCGGGCAGGGGACTGTCGGGGTTCGCCGGTAGTCTCGACGCGTGGCCCTGTATCGCACCTATCGCCCGGCTACGTTCGCCGACGTCGTCGGTCAGGAGCATGTCACCGATCCGCTGAGCCGGGCACTCGACGCCGGTCGAATCAATCACGCATACCTCTTCTCGGGGCCACGTGGTTGTGGCAAGACGTCGTCGGCGCGCATCCTCGCGCGGTCACTCAATTGCGAGCAGGGACCGACGTCGACGCCGTGTGGTGTGTGCTCGTCGTGCGAGGCGCTCGCGCCGGGTGGGCCGGGCAATCTCGACGTCATCGAGTTGGACGCGGCCAGCCACGGCGGCGTCGACGACACTCGCGAGCTTCGCGACCGCGCATTCTATGCACCGGCCGAGTCGCGCTATCGGGTGTTCATCGTCGACGAGGCGCACATGGTCACCACGGCCGGCTTCAACGCGCTGCTCAAGATCGTCGAAGAACCGCCGGAGCACTTGATCTTCGTGTTCGCGACGACCGAGCCGGAGAAGGTGCTGCCCACCATCCGTTCGCGTACGCACCATTACCCGTTCCGGTTGCTCGCGCCGCCGGTGATGCGCGGGCTGCTGGAGAACATCTGCGAACGCGAGCATGTGACCGTCGCGGCTGATGTCTTTCCACTGGTGATCCGTGCCGGTGGTGGGTCGCCACGAGATTCGCTCTCGGTCCTCGATCAGCTCATCGCCGGTGCCGACGAGAAGGGAGTCACCTACGATCGGGCGCTGTCGTTGCTGGGTGTCACCGACATCGCGCTGATCGACGACACGATCGACGCTCTTGCCACAGCCGACGGAGCGAAGCTGTTCGGGACGGTCGAGAAGGTCGTCGACGCCGGACACGATCCCCGCCGATTCGCCATCGACCTCCTCGAGCGGCTGCGGGATCTCATTCTGCTGCAAGCTGTTCCGGACGCTGCCGATCGCGGGCTCGTGGAGGCGCCCGGCGACCAGCTCGCGCGGATGAACGCCCAGATCGCGTCGCTCGGGTCTGCGTCGCTGACGCGGTTCGCCGAGATCGCGCACGCCGCGCTCGGTGAGATGCGCGGCACCACCTCGCCGCGACTGCTGCTCGAGGTGATGTGTGCGCGCATGCTGCTGCCGGCGGTCTCCGCGGACGACGCAGCGTTGCTCCAGCGTCTCGAGCGGCTGGAATCGGGTGCACGGACATCGATTCCGATCCCGGCGACCCCGGCCGAACCGGAACCGGAACCGAAATTCGTGCGTGCGTCCCAGCGCAAGGCGATCGAGGAGGCCAAGGAGCAGGCCGCTGCCGAACGCACCGCCGCCGAAGAGGCCGAGGCCGACGACCGCGTGCTCGCGCCGGCAGAGTCTGCTGCGCCGGCCGATGTGGTGGTGGCTGAACCGGCTGATGTGGTCACGCCTGAGCCGGCTCCAGTCGTCGCGGATACGACTGCT
>NZ_JBEXMX010000151.1:0-5331 GCF_040610755.1 Gordonia sp. NPDC003585
AACGACCGCAAACATCCCTTCGTATGGACAAAGACCGCCGACGAAATCCTGGCAAAAGCCCAACCCAATAGGAATTAATGAAACGTGACACTAGAGCTCATCGAGCAGCTCTCTGACCATTCACTTCACGTCATCGATCTGCCCGGCAAAATCTAGGGGAAGAACTTCTTCCCTGGGGTTTGGTGTCTTCCGCTGGAAATTTCTGGGGGAAGACGCCAAGGATAGGGGAAGAAACTCTTCCCCTATTTTCTTGTGGGCGCCCGTCACTCAGATCGTAAGGGCGCCAACCAGATCGCGGAGTTGGCCGGGATCATCACCCGGGCCGACGTCGGGCGTCCGTGCCACGACGGGCCGTCCGCGGTGACGGCGCCCATGTTGCCCTTGCCGGCACCGTTGTAGGCATCGGCGTCGGTGTTCAGAATCTCCTCCCACACCCCGCCTTCGGGTAGGCCGACCCGGTAGCTGTCCCGGTCGGAGCCGGAGAAGTTGAACAGGCAGGCGACGACCGAGCCGTCCGAGCCGTAGCGGAGGAAACTGATGACGTTGTTGGCCGTGTCGTTCGCGTCGATCCACTCGTAGCCGAGCGGGTCGGTGTCCTGGCTGTACATCGCGGGCGATTGCCGATAAACGCGGTTGAGGTCCGTGACGAGCGCCGAGATCCCCGAGTGCAGTTCGCCCTCCCAGCCCTGCAACTGGTGCCAGTCCAGGCTGCGATTGTCGGCCCATTCGCCGGTCTGGCCGAACTCCTGGCCCATGAACAGCAGCTGCTTACCCGGGTGAGACCACATGTATGCCAACAGGACCCGGACACCTGCGGCCTTCGTCCAGGAATCACCGGGCATCCGCGACCACAGAGTGCCCTTGCCATGAACCACCTCGTCGTGCGAGATGGGCAGCACAAAATTCTCGCTCCACGCATACATCAGGGAGAAGGTGATCTCGTGATGGTGGAAGCTGCGATGTACCTGATCTCGGCCGAGGTAGCCGAGGGTGTCGTGCATCCAGCCCATGTTCCATTTGAAACTGAAGCCCAGGCCGCCGAGGTCGGTCATCCGGGTCACCCCGGGCCACGCCGTGGATTCCTCGGCGACCGTGACCACGCCGGGGAAGTGCTTGTGCACGGTGGCGTTCATCTCCTGCAGGAACTGCACGGCCTCGAGATTCTCGCGGCCGCCGTAGATGTTCGGTCGCCACCCGCCGTCGGGCCGCGAATAGTCGAGGTAGAGCATCGACGCAACCGCGTCCACACGGAGCCCGTCGATGTGGAACTGGTCGAACCAGTACAGCGCATTGGCCACCAGGAAGTTCCGGACCTCGCGTCGGCCAAAGTCGAAAACGTATGTGCCCCAATCGAGTTGCTCGCCACGCATGGGGTCGGGATTCTCGTAGAGGGGGGTTCCGTCGAAGCGGGCCAGCGCCCAGTCGTCCTTGGGGAAGTGTGCGGGCACCCAGTCGACGATGACTGCTATGCCGCGCGCGTGCAGATGATCGACGAGGTACCGGAAGTCGTCCGGAGTGCCGAAACGTGCCGTCGGCGCGTAGTACGAGGTGACCTGATACCCCCAGGATCCGCCGAACGGGTGCTCGGCGACCGGCAGGAATTCGACGTGCGTGAAGCCCTTCTCGTTGACGTAAACGGCAAGCTGATGCGCCATCTCGCGGTAGTCCAGCCCCGTGCGCCACGACGCGAGGTGCACCTCGTAGACGCTCATCGGTTCGACGTCCGGGTTGGATTCGCGTCGGCGGGCGATCCAGTCGTCGTCGTTCCATCGATACGTGGAGCGGTCGACCACCGACGCCGTCAACGGTGGCGGCGTGGTCCGGAAGGCCATCGGGTCGGCCTTTTCCCGGATGACCCCGTCGGCGCCGTGGATGCGCAGCTTGTACTGCATGCCGTCGCCGACGTCCGGGACGAACACCTCCCAGATGCCGCTGCTGCCGATCGTGCGCATCGGGGCCTGGCGACCGGTCCAGTTGTCGAAGTCGCCGATCACCACCACGCCGTGCGCGCTGGGTGCCCACACCGAGAACGCGGTGCCGTGGACCTCGCCATCGGGCGTCGTGTACGACGCATGTCGGGCGCCCAGGATCTCCCACAGCGCCTCGTGACGCCCCTCGGAGAACAGATGCTCGTCCATCTCACCGAGACTCGGCAGAAAGCGGTATCCGTCGGCGACGACGAAGGTGTTGCTGCCCCCGGACCCATCTGGGTACTCGACGCGGTAGCGGTAGTCGATCAGCCCCTCGATGGGTACGGTCACCACGAACAGGTCGTCGGTCTGTCGGTGCATCGGGTAGTCGACACCGCCGATCACCGCGGTGACGGAGATGGCGTCCGGGCGCAGGGTCCGCAGAATGGTGTGCCCGCCGGGCGCGTCGTGCGCTCCGAGGAACGCGTGCGGATCGGGGTGTGCCAGCGCGAAGAGTCGACGCAGATCGAGGTCGGAGGCAAACGGTTCGGGTGCAGCGGGCTCTTGGGTGTCGGTCACGTCAACCTCATCGGATCCGGTAGGAGAGTTGCGCTGCGGCAGCGGGATCGAGCGGCGGCAGTGCAGCGATGTGGGCAACCGCACGCCACGGTTCGAGACGGATGTAGTTGGCCTGACCCCACCAGAACTCCTCGCCGGTCACCTCGTCGACCACCGGGAACCGGTCGTGCCACTCGCAGCCGAGGGCGGGCATGTCCAACCACAGCGTCGACACCTCCGGACCGAACGGATTCAGATTTATCACCACGATGACACGGTCGCCCGACACCGGATCCACTTTCGAATAGGCGATCAACGCCGGGTTGTCGAGGTGATGGAACGTGATGTTGCGCAGCTGCTGCAGCGCGGGGTGACGGCGACGGATCGCGTTGAGCGAGGTGATCCACGGTTCCAGGGACTCGCCGCGGCTCGACGCGGCTTTGTAGTCACGCGGACGCAGTTCGTACTTCTCCGAATCCAGGTATTCCTCGCTGCCCTCTTTGACCGCCACGTGTTCGTACAGCTCGTAGCCGCTGTAGACGCCCCAGGTGGGCGACAGGGTTGCCGCGAGTGCCGCGCGCAGGGCAAACATTCCCGGTCCACCGTGCTGCAGGCTCGCGTGCAGGATGTCGGGGGTGTTGACGAACAGATTGGGGCGCGCGTCGTCGGCGTGCTCGGCGATCTCCCGCCCGAACTGTTCGATCTCCCACTTCTCGGTCTTCCACGTGAAGTACGTGTACGACTGCGTGAAGCCGAGCCGGGCCAGCCCGTAGAGCCGCGCCGGCCGCGTGAACGCTTCGGCGAGGAAGAGCACGTCGGGATGACGCTTCTTGACCTCGGTGATGAGCCATTCCCAGAAGTTCGGCGGCTTGGTGTGCGGATTGTCGACGCGGAAGATGTTCACGCCCAACTTGATCCAGTGCAGCGTGACGTTGAGTACCGCACGGTATATGCCGTTGCGGTCGTTGTCGAAGTTCAGCGGGTAGATGTCCTGGTACTTCTTCGGTGGGTTCTCGGCGTAGGCGATAGTGCCGTCGGGCAGCACGGTGAACCAGTCCGGGTGGTCGATGGCCCACGGATGATCGGGTGCGCACTGCAACGCGAGGTCGAGCGCGATCTCGAGGCCCAGTTCGCGTGCGCGACCGACGAAATACTCGAAATCCTCGACGGTGCCGAGTTGCGGGTGAATGGCATCGTGCCCACCCTCGGAAGACCCGATCGCCCACGGCGAGCCGACATCGTCGGGCCCGGGGACCAGGGTGTTGTTGCGGCCCTTGCGGTTGATCTTGCCGATCGGATGGATCGGCGGCAGGTACACGACGTCGAAGCCCATGTCGGCGATGCGGGGCAGATCCTGCGCGGCGGTGAGGAAGGTGCCGTGCACGGGTTTGCCCTCACCGTCCCAGCCGCCCGTTGAACGCGGGAACATCTCGTACCAGGAGCCGACCAGCGCCCGACGCCGATCGGCCCACACGCGATAGGTCCGACTCTTGGTGATCAGTTCGCGCACGGGGTATGTGGTGAGGAGTTCGACGATCTCGTCGGAGACGGCGAGACCTACCCGGTTCTCCACTCGGCGGCGCTGTGACCGCAGGTCGCGGATCGCGTCGGCGAGCAGGTCGGTCGCGTCCGGGGGAACCAGGTTGGCGGCCGTCTCGAGTACCCGTGCACCCGTCTCGAGGTCGTTGGCCAGGTCGGCCGCGCTCTGGCCTGCGCCGACCTTCTTGAGGACCGCCGAACGCCAGGTGGCGTACGAGTCGCTCCACGCCTCGATGCGGAACGCCCAGAATCCGACGGTGTCGGGGACGAAGGCCGCGTTGTAGACATCTGGCTCCACACACGGTGACATTCGGATGTCGAGGGTGTCGCGCCGCGGGGTCTCGATGTGCAGGGTCACCCCGATCGCGTCGTGGCCCTCCCGCCATGCGGTGGCGCTGATCGGAATCAGTTCGCCCACAACCGCTTTGGCGGGATGCTGCCCGGCCGAGACGAGGGGTTGGATGTCGTCGATACCCATCCGCCCGATCACTCGGGGCCTCCTTTCGTCAGCTCCCGTGTCTCGCGTGGGCGCTCTGCTGGTCTCACCTGCGTTGGTATCACCGAGTACAAACTTAGTGCCCCGCAGCGGAGTTTGTCTCGTCGTCAGGCCTTCAGACGTTGGAGCGCCGACCGGACCGTCTTCGGATCCGTGGTGCGCCAGAACGGCGGCAGCGACGCCATGAGGTAGCCGCCATAGCCTGCCGTGGCAAGGCGGGAATCGAGCACGGCGACGACGCCGCGGTCGTCGACCGACCGCAGCAGACGTCCCGCGCCCTGGGCGAGCAGGAGCGCGGCGTGGTTGGCGGCCACCGAGAGGAAGCCGTTTCCGCCCCGGGCATCGACAGCGCGCTGGCGGGCCGTGAGCAGCGGATCGTCGGGTCGCGGAAAGGGAATGCGGTCGATGATCACCAGACTCAGCGACGGGCCCGGGACGTCGACCCCCTGCCAAAGCGACAAGGTGCCGAACAGGCAGGTCTCGGGGTCCTCGGCGAATCTGCGGACCAGCGACGAGGTGGTGTCGTCGCCTTGGCAGAGGACCGGATGCGCGCATCGTTCGCGAATGGCCTCGGCGGCCTCCCGGGCCGCTCGCATCGACGAGAACAAGCCCAGGGTGCGCCCGCCGGCCGCGTCGACGAGGGCGGCGAGTTCGTCCATCGTGGAGTCGGCGATGCCTGCGCGTCCGGGCCGCGGCAGGTGCTTGGCGACGTAGAGGATCGCCGAGCGCGGATAGTCGAACGGCGAACCCGCGTCGAGTCCCGTCCACCGGCCGGAGTCCGGTCGACCGAAATCACTGTCGGCCGGGACGGCCCGGCCCGAAGCCGTG